>DALYYK010000400.1:0-2893 GCA_031983305.1 Candidatus Fimivivens sp.
GGCTGTGCGCCGCCATCGGAAAAGCGCATAGACAGTTGAGCGAGAGATTTAAATTTTCTCATGTTTGGTCATCCTTTCTTGTATTAAAAAAACGCCCTTAAAAGGCGTTTTAAAGCGGATTTAATTGACGTAATAAAACGTTTTAAAGTGGGGGAGCGGCTCCTGGTCTCAATGGCAGCTGCAGCTCTGCGGTGCGCGGCGCGCTTTCGATGCTCACGTCTCTGGCTCATGGGCGTTCCTCCTTTTGATGCAAAGATAAAAGCCCCCTTTCGGGAGCTTTTGCTTAATTGAGCACCTTGACGATCATATCGCGGCGGATCAGGATGGTGTCCCAATCCTTTGGGGAGCTGCCCACGTCAACCGTGAGCGTCTCAGCATCCGGCACGGGTAAATCCACGATAGACGCAATTCTGCCGTCCGTCAACAGCACCCTGTCAAATTCCTTAAGCTGCATCTAATCCACCTCCTTAATGTAGGCGCTGGCCATCCACGTCTTATCATCTTTGGCTTTCCAGCCGACGATCACATTAGCCGGGGTACCCAGCAGCCCGTTGATAACGATTTTTTGCTCATAGCTCATGCCGTGTTCGTTCTCGCCCCTCGGCTTACTTGGATACAACGGCGCTTTGCACAGGATTTCATCTTGCAGTGTATGCCAATTGATTGCATCATATCCCAGCCGGCTACGGAATGCAGCGCCTTTTGCAAGACCGTCTGGATTGCTGCCGCCGAACAGATATCCGGTAAACTTCGCATCGGCTGCTGTGGCCGCTTGTGCGTTGGGCAGCGCCAGCGCCGGGTTAAGCTGCAGCCTGCGGCGACGCCGATAATCCAGCCGCAAAAAGCTGCTGCCATCGGCATCAGTATACCTCAGCGTTTGATAGGCGTCAAATGTTTTTGGCCCATCCTTGCCGAGCAGCGCCTTATATTTGGCATACTGCACGGCGTCGGCCCGGCCGTTGCGGGATTTTTGCTCGGCCAGTAGCTCGGCGGGTACTGCCTCGACGTATTTTTGATGCCACTCATTGTAGGTCATGTTGGCCGGCACCCTGTAGGTGACGCCGTCGCTGCCGCGGGCAACGCGGGTATCGTCGGCGTCAAACTCCGGGGCGGGAATGTGCGGGACTGTAGTGGATCGGCAAAACGGGTGCAGCGGCGGCATATTGACGCCGATCTCGCCGTCTGCCACGTCAAAGACCTTGCCGTCCATATCGCGGCAGATCGTCGAGGTCTTAAAATCCAGCGTGGCCAAAAACTCAAATTGCGGCGTGCCAAACTCATGATAACCGGCAAGGCTCGCGCGGCTGGCGACCTGCGCGCCCTCGGTGCGGATCAGACGCCGGGCCTCATAGGCCGACATGTCCATCGCCTTTTGCAGCTGCGCGCGCATCGCGGCGTTGCTGCGCCCCTCGATGCTGCCGGTCGTTATGATGCGGTTGAGATACCGCGCCAGCGATTGGCGATGATCGCCCCAAAGGCGCTCCGAGTAGTTTTTGCCCTTCCACGCGGTGTTGACGGCGGCCTCGATCTGATGCGTGCTGATGCGGTTAAAGCTGCTGCCATAGCCGACAAACTGCTGGGCGTCAAAAAGCGTGTGATAATAGGCGTCCTCAAAAATCTCGGTCAGGGTTTTGTGCGTCGTATCGGCGGTCTGGCCGTAAAGCTCGCTGGCCAGCAGCTGCAGCTGCATCTGCAAAAACTCCTCGCGGGAGATGGCCCGCTGCAGCGATGCCTGCCGGAGCAGCTGCGCGAGGGCTTTGTCCTGCGGGTAGAGCGTGGCCAGCCGCTCGGCCTCCTCGCGGGTGACCGACAGCACCCGGCGGTCGGTCAGCGTCGCCTTGGCCGCCTGCAGGCTGATCTGCTCGCCCTCGGCGTAATCGCGGTAATAATCGTTGACACGCCGCTGCATATCGCGGGTGGCCCGGCCAAACCAGCGCGTAACCAACCGCGCCCGGCGCTGGGAGTAATCAAAGACGCGCTGCGCGTTTTGCTCGGCCCGCTCGGCCCAATATTCCTTTGCCGACGCCATTATGTATCATCCCCGTCGTCAACGTCGAGGTTTTCCCGCGCGGCCTCCTCCTTGCGCTTGCGCTCAAGCTCGCCGGCGGCGTCCTCCACCTCGGGCCACATGCCGATCAGCGTTTCCTCGGATAGGATATCGCGCAGCATGTTCATGACGCTGGCAATCTCGGCGGTGTTGGCCACGCCGGTGCGGTCGTACTTGAGGGTGATATCCTGCCAGCTCCAAGCCTTGCCGTGCAGCGTGTTGAGGTAATCGGTGATCAGACGGATTTTTTTAAGCTCGCTGCTGGTAAAATGGGACTCCTTTTCGATTACCAACTCCTCAAGGCCAAACAGCTTGTATTTGATGGCCACGCCCGACAAATTGCCTGCAAAGGACTCGTCGGTCAGATTCGGAACCTGCGAAAGAAAAAACAGATCATTGCGCAGGCGGGTTTTGTGGTTTTCTGAGGCGGTGTCGTTGCTGGCCTTGGTAATAAACTGCGCGGTGCAGCCGGCGGGGACATACAGCAGACGGTTGCGGCGCATCAGCTTGGCCGACTCGCCGGGCGGCAGCTCGTTGCCGTTGTCGTCCACGGCCTGTATGTCGTCGATGCCCTCCAAGACGAGATAGGCGTCGGAAAAATAGTCCAGATCGTTTTGGGTGTCGGATTGGGCCTTGTCGTAGGCGTCGATCTGAGGGATCACATCCTCGTAATCGCCGATCATCTCGGCGTTATTCTGGCGGATGATGACCGGCACGTCGGAAAATCCGTGCGAGAAGGTCTCCACCAGCGTCCACTGGCGGCCCGCAGTCTTGCGGTAGACCGTGATATCCCGCGGGCCGATGACCTCGACAAAGTCCTCGGTGCGCCGGGTGTCGATGTGCTCG
>DALYYK010000401.1:0-2893 GCA_031983305.1 Candidatus Fimivivens sp.
CCGCTGACCGAGGCCGATCCCGATTTTGTCAGCGCCATCTTAAACGCGCAGGAGAATATCGCGGCCTTCCATCAGCGGCAGAAGTCTCAGAGCTTTATCGACGCGCAGACAAGCGGCGTCATTTTGGGGCAGCGGGTGCGCGGCTTAAAGCGAGTCGGGCTCTATGTCCCGGGCGGTACGGCGGCCTATCCGTCGTCGGTGCTCATGAACGCGATTCCCGCCAAGATTGCGGGCGTCGAGGAACTGATCATGGTGACACCGCCCGGCGCAGACGGCAAGCCGAACCCCGACATTCTGACGGCGGCGGCCATCTGCGGCGTCGACCGTGTCTTTCTTATGGGGGGCGCACAGGCGGTGGCGGCGCTGGCGTTTGGTACCGAGAGCGTGCCGCGCGTCGACAAAATTGTCGGTCCCGGCAACATTTTTGTCGCGACGGCTAAAAAGCTGCTGTTCGGCACGGTGGATATCGATATGATCGCCGGCCCGAGTGAGATTTTAATCATGGCCGACGACACCGCCAACGCGCGGTTTGCCGCGGCCGATATGATGGGGCAGGCCGAGCACGACCGCATGGCCTCGGCTGTGCTGCTGACAACCAGCGAGCGACTGGCAAATGAGACGGTCGATGAGCTTTCCCGCCAGATCGCGGCCATGCCGCGCCGTGAGATTATCGAGGCTTCTCTCCGCGATTACGGCGCGATCATCCTGTGCGAGAGCGAGGCTCAGATGATTGAACTCGCCAACACCTTGGCCCCCGAGCACCTCGAGGTGCAGGTTCAGGAGCCGATGCGGCTGTTAGGCGTTTTGGACAACGCCGGCTCGGTATTTCTCGGGGAATACACACCTGAGCCGCTCGGCGATTATTACGCGGGTCCGAACCACGTGCTGCCGACCGGCGGCACCGCCCGATTCTTCTCACCGTTGGGCGTCGATAGCTTTGTTAAGCGCAGCGCGTTTTTGTACTACACCAAGGAGGCTATGCGCCAAAGCGCGGCTGATATTCTGACCATCGCACAGCGCGAGGGGCTCTCGGCCCACGGCAACGCGGTGCAGGTACGCCTTGACGACGCGTTTTAAAGGGGGAACCACTATGCGATTAAACCCGGCCTTGGCGTCGCTGACGCCCTTTACTTACTGCGGAACCGGCTACACGACGCGGCTCGACGCCAACGAAAGCTGTATGCCCATCCCCGCGCCGATCATGAATGAGATTGCCGAAGCCCTTACGACGCAACTTAATCTCAACTGCTATCCCGACGACTGCACCGTCGCGCTGCGCGGCGCTTATGCCGAGGCGTTCTCGGTCGACGCCGACTGTGTTGTGCCGGGCAACGGCTCAGACGAGCTGATCAATATGATCGTCGGGCGGCTGATTCCGCTCGGAGGTGTTGTGCTGGGCATCGAGCGTGACTTTGGCAGCTACTGGAGCAACGCGGCCATCTTCGGGCGAAATTCTGTAAAGCTCCAGCGCTTGTCAGATATGACCTTCACCGCCGACATGCTCATTGAAGGGGCCAAGCAGCATAACGCCGATCTTGTCATTTTCTCAAATCCGAACAACCCCAGCGGATCGCAGCTCTCTCGCGCGGAGGTGATTCGTTTGATCGAAGCGCTCGATTGCCTTGTCGTCGTCGACGAGGCCTATATGGATTTTTCCGATCAGTCGGTGCTCGATCTCGCGGGCAAATATGAGAATCTCATTGTACTGCGCACGCTGTCCAAGGCGATGGGTGCGGCGGGCGTTCGCGTTGGCTTTGCCGTCTCGACGCCCGAGCTGACCTACGCGCTGCGCTCGGTGCGCGACGCCTACAACGTCAGCGCGGTTGACCAGCTGATCGCCACGATTCTGCTGCAACACCCCGAATACCGGCAGGCGACGTTGGCCGAAATCAGCCGCTTAATGGAGATTATGAAGCGGCGGTTAACGGACATCGCGGGCCGCGCCACACAGAAGATGATCGTCTATCCGTCGGTTGTCAATTTCGTGTTGCTGTGGGTTGAGGACGCACAGGTCATAAGCGATGCACTGCACGCAAAGGATATTTCGCTGCGGCAGTTTGATCAACATTTAATCCGCATCAGTGTCGCGCGGGAAGATGTTTTAAACCGTGTGCTTGATGCGCTCGACGCCATTTTGACCAGATAGGGGAGTTTGATATGAGAACCGCGGTTATTACTCGAAAAACAAAAGAAACCGATATTGTGCTGTCTTTAAATCTTGACGGTACCGGCGCCGCCGACGTTGACACCGGCGTCGGCTTTTTTGATCATATGCTGACTGCCTTTGCGGTGCACGCCGGAATCGATCTTTCGGTACGCTGTAACGGCGACCTTGCGGTAGACTGTCACCACACCGTCGAGGATGTCGGCATTGTGCTGGGGCAGGCTTTTTTGCAGGCGGTCAGCGACCGCGCGGGCATCGCACGCTACGGGCATTTTCTGCTGCCGATGGATGAGGCGCTGGCGATGGCGGCTATCGACATCAGTGGCCGGGCCTATCTCGTGTTTGACGCCGCGTTTAAGGGCGATCGAATCGGCGCGATGGATACCCAGATGCTCGAGGAGTTCTGGCGCGCGTTTGCGATGAACGCCGCCGTTACGCTGCATATCCGGCTTCTGTCGGGCGAGAACGACCACCACAAGGCCGAGGCGATTTTTAAGGCAGCCGCCCATGCGGTCAAAATGGCGATCGCCAAGCAAAAAGACAACGTCGTGCTTTCGACCAAGGGTTGCCTGTAACGCTCGGCTAAAGGGGACTTAATTATGATTGCGATTGTAGATTACG
Organism: Candidatus Fimivivens sp.; assembly: GCA_031983305.1. GTDB lineage: Bacteria > Bacillota > Clostridia > Oscillospirales > Ruminococcaceae > Yanshouia. The sequence continues at coordinate 2,786 of DALYYK010000401.1, forward strand.
GCGCGGGTAATCTTTTCAGCGTAAAAAACGCCTGCGATTTTCTCTCGATTAAAACGGTGATCACCGGCGCCGCTTGCGCGTTAGAAGCCGCCGACGGCATCATTCTGC
>DALYYK010000402.1:0-2892 GCA_031983305.1 Candidatus Fimivivens sp.
ACGCCGTTTCGACAAATTTCGTGGGGTTGAATACGGATATTTTATTAAAAGGCTGTATGGATAAAGGATCGCGGCCTTAAACGCCGACGAGCGGTCAGGCATTCGGCGGGGTGTCGCTTAATAGCGCCATGGCCGAAAACACCTCGCCGACACGCTCAAGGTTGACCGTTGCGCTTGTCGCCTCGGTCAGCGCTTTTTTAAAGGGCGCGACCGCCTCAAGCCGCAGGCGGATCGTCAGCATCACCCGCTCGCCAAAGTCACTCTCAAGCAGCTGCGCGCCGTGCTCGGGCAGCAGCCGGTTCACAATGCCGTATTGGCCGTAATCCATCACAAGGCGGCAGTCTGCGCAGGGGCACATCGTCACCTGTCTGGCCGACGCCACCGCCAGCGCGGCTCCGTTGGAATAAGCCCGTGTCAGCCCGCCTGCGCCCAGCAGAATACCGCCAAAATAGCGCGTGACCGCCACGCACACATCGGTGAGGTTTGAACGGCGGAGGACCTCTAAAGCCGGCTGGCCGCCGGTGCCCTGCGGTTCGCCGTCGTCGGAGTAGCGCTGGGCGTTGCCCTCGCGCAATATGTAGGCATAGACGGTGTGGCGTGCGTCGTAATGCAGTTCTTTTCGGTGCGCAATAAAAGCCAGTGCCTGCTCAGCGCTCTGAACCGGCGCGATGGCGCAGATAAAGCGCGAGCGCTTTTCGACAAATTCATCCTCGGCCTCTGCCAAAATAGTGTTATAGGATGTCAATTTTCTTCCGCCTCCCCGGTGCTTTTTTCTATAAGAGGGCATGCTTCAGAACTTTTACCGTTGGCGCGGCGCACCGCAAGGCTTGTCCCCGCTTATTCGAAACACTGTATTAAAAATAAACAAAGCGGATATCGAATAAGGGCGATGCGTGCGCATCGCCCTTATTGTCTGCTTAAAATTACTTATCGCGGCCGAAACGCTTGTTGAAGCGGTCAACACGTCCGCCGGTATCTACCAGCTTCTGCTTGCCGGTAAAGAAAGGATGACATTTTGAGCAGATTTCCACTCTGATATCCTTTTTGGTCGAGCCGGTCTCGATGACCTCGCCACATGCGCAACGAATGGTCGTCGCATCGTAATGAGGATGAATTCCCTCTTTCACTATTGTCACCTCTTTCAAAAAACCTGTTACAAATGCGTATATTATAATAACATACCGTCTGTCCAATTGCAAGTTGTTTTTTGAATTATTTTTTTGGAATTAAGCGACTTGTGTAGGGCGTTAATACCATTTTACAAATTGCTTTTAAGTCGTTTTTTCAAATCTTTTTTAGAAACCCAGCAACTTGTGCACAGCGCTTACAAGCGTGTCACAAACAGACTGCGCCTGCGCCATTGTCTCGCCCCTGACAATGTAATAGGTTTTGAGCTTCGGCTCGGTGCCCGAGGGGCGGATGACCACAACGTTACCGTCCTCAAGCGTCAGCGACAGCACATCCGACTGCGGCAGGCCGGTCGGGAACGGCTGCCCGCCACGGACGCAGATTCCCGCGCGGTAATCGCAGCAGGAGGCCACGTTGTAGTCCGCCAGCACCTTAGGCGGCGCCGCAAACAGGGTATCCATAATCTGGGCCATCTTCTTCATGCCGTCAGCCCCCGGGAAGACGGTGTTGGTCACATGGTTGCAGAAATAGCCAAAGCGCTTATAAATATCCTCAAGCACGTCAATGAGCGTTTTGCCCGTCTTTTTGTAATAGGCGGCCATTTCTGCGACGAGCATTGCCGTGACGACGGCGTCCTTATCGCGAACATACGGCCCGGCCAGATAGCCGCAGCTCTCTTCGTAGGCGAAGATAAAGCGCTCTATGTCGCCCGCGGCCTCAAGGTTTGCAATCTCGGTGCCGATGTTCTTAAAGCCGGTCAGCACATCGCGCACCTCAATGCCGTAGCTGTTGGCCACGCGGTCGGTCAGCGTCGTCGTGACGATGGATTTGATCATAACCGGGCGCTCAGGCATCGTCTTGTTGACTGTTCTGGCGTGCGCGATGTACTCGGTAAGCAGCACGCCTACGTCGTTTCCGCCCAGCTGTACATAGTCGCCGTTATGGCGTATCGCCGCGCCCACGCGGTCGGCGTCGGGGTCGGTCGCGATCAGCAGGTCGGCCTGCGTTTCTGCCGCCAGCTTTAGGCCCAATTCCAGCGCCTCTTTAAACTCGGGGTTCGGGTAGCGGCAGGTGGGGAAATTGCCGTCGGGTAGCAGTTGCTCCTCAACCAAAATCGGGTCGGTGATGCCAATCTCACTCAAAATGCGGCGCACCGGCAGATTTCCGGCGCCGTTGAGCGGCGTGTAGACGAGCTTTAAGCCCGAGCCTTCAACCGCGTCGGGGAAGCAGCGGCAGGCGCGCACCCGCTCAAAATAGGCGTTAACGGCTTCGTCGTCCACCATGACGATCAACCCCGCCTTGACCGCGTCCTCATAGGGCATCGTTTTGACGTCGGTAAACAGGTCGGTCTCCAAGATGCAATTATAAATGCCGTCGGCCACCTCGCTGGCGATCTGGCAGCCCGTCTCGTCATAGGCCTTATAGCCGTTATATTCAGCGGGGTTGTGGCTGGCGGTGACGACGACGCCGGTGTCGCAGCCGTAGTACCGCACCGCCCACGACAGCATCGGCGTGGGGGTCACCTCGGGGTACAAATAGACCTTGACCCCGTTGGCCGCAAAGACACAGGCCGTCGCCTCGGCAAACAGCTTTGATTTATTGCGGCTGTCGTAGGCGATCGCCGCCGAGCCGCCTTGCTTTTGCTGGCGCAGCCAGCTGCAAATGCCCTGCGTCGCCCGGCGCACCGTATAGATGTTCATATTGTTGGTGCCTGCGCCCAGCTTGCCGCGCAGACCCGCCGTGCCAAAGGTCAGGTCGGTATAA
>DALYYK010000403.1:0-2887 GCA_031983305.1 Candidatus Fimivivens sp.
TTGACGCTCAGGCGCGTGACGCCCGCCGCCTTTAAAGCTAGCAGCCGTTCGCGGTCGATCGTGTCGGGTCGTCCGGCTTCTACTGTATATTCTAACAGATTCGACAGGTCAAAAGCATCACCAATTTGTAAAAATATCTTGGTAAGTTGTTCCGCTGAGAGCGTTGTCGGCGTGCCGCCGCCAAAATAGACGGTTTGCAGCGTCAGACCCAACGCTTTTACAATTTGGCCGATTTCGGCAATTTCATCACAAAGCTGCGCGACATAAGGTGCGACAAGCGGTCGCATCTTGTCCACCGACTGGGACACAAACGAGCAATAACTGCACCGCTGCGGACAAAACGGAATCGAAATATACAGGCTAAAGCCTGTCGGCAGGCTTTGATCGTTAATCTTTTTTTCAGCGCGTCTGACCGTTTGGGCGAGCTGCGCCATCTCGTTGCTGAGCAGATAGCGGGCGCAAAGCTGCACATTGGCCTCCTGCTCAGGTAACCCCTGCGCCGCCAGCGCATGGAACAGCTTGACCGGGCGGATACCGGTCAGAATACCCCAGCGCAAAGCGCGGCAGCCGCTTTGCAGCGCCGTGCCGTATAAAACGCGAGCGAGTGCTACCACCCGCTCTTTTTCTGAAATATCCGATTTTGACGTCTCTTGCCCGGTGTATAGGCTGCCACCGCGCCGCAGCGTGACCGTAAGTCGCCAATCGCCGCTATCCTGCGCCAGCATCTCGGCCAAAAGATAATTCTGCGCGGTATCGAGCGCGGGCAGCGCCTCCGGCGTTCCTAAAGACAACGCCGGAAACAGCATGCGCGCGAGCATTTCTATTTCATAGGTGTGAGTAAAGCCACGGGTCATCAAAATCATTTAAGCGCTTCTCTCATATAGGGGTTGTAGCGGCGTTCTTCACCGAGCGTGGTCAGCTCGTCGTGGCCGGGCAGCACATTGTAGTCGCCGGGCAGGTCGTGCAGCTTTTTAAGCGAAATTAAAATGGTCGGGTAGTCGCCGCCGTCGAGGTCGGTTCTGCCACACTCGTGCTTGAAAAGCGTGTCGCCCGAGAAGATGAAATCCTCACAGATGTAGCAGACGCCGCCGCGCGTATGGCCGGGCGTTTCAACAACGCGGAATGTCAGCGTTCCGACCGTGAATTCGTCGCCCTCATACGCGAGAATATCGGCCTTTAAATCAAGATAATCCTCATCCTTGATATATTGCCGCCAGTTGGCGTTCTTGATGGCGGCGGGCAGCATCGGGGCGTCCTTTTCGCCGATGACGATCTTGACGTCCGGGTGCTTTTTGACAATGCCCTTCGCCCCGCCAATGTGGTCAAAATGGCCGTGGGTCAGCAGGATATATTTGGGCTTGAGGTTGTTCTCTTCAAGAATCTGATTGACCCTAGCCGGATTGGCGCCCGGGTCGATAATAGCGGTCTCCCCGTTCGGATCGATCGCAAAATAGCAGTTGGTCGATATCGGCCCCAGTGTTGTGTGCAGCAATTTCATGATATAGCCCTCCTTGTTTAAGGCGCTTCTGAGTGAAAAACCGCTATGCGGCCTGCCACAACCCCATTGCGGCAGTATGACAGGCATTTAACATTTCAGAATGCCTTGGTATTAGTATTTTGGCATGATCTCGTCGGTGTCAAGCAGGATGGTCACCGGCCCGTCGTTTTCAAGCGACACAAGCATGTGCGCGCCAAACGCGCCGGTCTCAACCCGTTGGACGCCCGCCTCACGCAGCAAATCGACATAACGCAGATATAAATCCTCAGACAGCGGCGGGCGCTCCGCGTTGATAAACGCGGGGCGTCTCCCCTTCTTGCAGTCGGCATAGAGCGTGAACTGGCTGACGACCAAGGCGCTGCCGCCGACATCGAGCAGCGAAAGATTCATTTTTCCATCGCTATCGGTAAAGACGCGCAGCTCGGCGGTTTTCTTCGCGAGAAAACGCGCCTCCTCTTCGGTGTCACCGGTTTTGACGCCCAGCAAGATCAGATAACCCGCGTCGGTGCTGCCGACCGTTTGGCCGTCTACTGAAACCCCGGCGCAGCGCACCCGCTGTAATAACGCTCTCATAAAATCACCCTTTAGCCCGAAATGCGATCCACCGAAAGGATGCCCGGAATCTTTTTAATCTGTCCCAACACATAGTTCAGTTGATTTAAGTCAGAAACGGCCATCGTAATATTAAAGCTCAAATGCCCGTCCTTGAGCTCCTTAGCCATGAAGGAATGCAGTGAAATGCGCATGTTGCTGAGCAAAATACTCAATTCGGCCAACAGGCCGGGACGGTTGTTGCCGATGACCTCAATGGAGGACTGGAACGTCTCCTTGACGGTGGTCGCCCATTCGCAGCGTATCCAACGCTCGCGCTGCGACTCGTCATTCATGGCTGAGACGACATTGGCGCAGTCACGCTTATGAATTGAAACGCCGTAGCCACGCGTGACAAAGCCGATAATACTGTCGCCCGGCAGAGGGTTACAGCATTTTGAAAATTTGACCAGACAGCCCTCAAGCCCCTCGACAATGACGCCGGAGGAATCTTTGCGTTCCTTCTTGGGCTTGACGGCGATGGTGGTGGGCGCCGGTTCGGGCCGATAAAGCCGGGTATATTCTTCTCTTAAATGCGGCATAATGCGCGAGAACGGCAGACCGCCATAGCCCAACGCCGCCGCAAGATCAACGGCGCTGTTCAGGTGCTGGCGCTTGGCCTCGGCAGAAAGAAGCTGCTCGCGCTGCTCGTCGGTGAGCACGATGCTCGCGCGTTTAAACTCGCGGTCAATCATCGCGTTGCCTTCGAGGATATTTTCTTCGCGGCGCTCTTTTTTAAACCACGCCCGAATCTTGTTGCGGGCCTCGGTCGTCTTAACAATGCCGAGCCCGTCGCGG
>DALYYK010000404.1:0-2886 GCA_031983305.1 Candidatus Fimivivens sp.
GATAACGCGGCGGCAGTCGCCAAACTGTTAAAGCTGCCCGGTCGCTTTCGGATCGAGCTTTTGATCTCGGTCGGGTATCCCGAGGGCGATTTAAAGCCCCGCCGCCTGCGCCCGCTCGAAGAAATTCTGCACTGGAACATCTGGGAGGAAGCGACATGAACGAACAGGTGTATCAAGCCAGCTTAGAGCTGCTGATCTACATGTTAACCAGCGCGGCCGCCTTGGGCGGCGAACCTAAAATTTACGGTCCGCTGAGGCTAGCCACCGCCTCTGAGCGGCTCGGTCAGATAATGCTTGACCATAACCCGGAAAATCAGGTTCTTCGGGAGCTTGTGGAAATTATAGAAAACGGCAAGCACAAGACCATGTCCGACGAGGCGGACTTTTATGCGATGCTACAGGACGCGGTCGCCAAGCTCGTCGAGCTGATGTAATACGCCTTCCCTACGGTCATCCCGCGGATGATACACATAATTCAACGGAGGAACAGAGATGCTCATCAAACAGATTATTGAGGTTTTTGATATTTTAGACAGCAGCACCGTCACCGGGGCCGATGTTGAACGCTACTTAAAGGCGATCAAGCCGGATGCGCAAACCGAGGTCTATGAATTAAAGGGCCCCCAGGGCAGTACCGATATGGTGAAGGTTCGGGTTCCGGGCGTCAAGGGTAGAGCCCGCGGCGGCACGGCCCCCACCATCGGTATTTTAGGGCGCTTGGGCGGTATCGGCGCGCGGCCCGAGGTCATCGGGTTTGTGTCGGACGGCGACGGCGCGCTGGCAGCCATTGCCGTTGCGGCAAAGCTGCTGGATATGCAGCAAAAGGGCGATTACCTCGAGGGCGACGTCTTTATCTCGACGCAAATTTGCCCCCATGCGCCGACAGCGCCACACAAGCCGGTGCCGTTCATGGGCTCGCCGGTCGAGATGTCGCAGGTAAACCAGGAGGAGGTCTCTCCCGATCTCGACGCGATTCTGTCGGTCGACACCACCAAAGGCAACCGTGTCATTAATACCCGTGGTTTTGCGATTTCGCCGACCGTCAAGGAGGGCTATATCCTCAGAACCTCCGAGGATCTGCTCGAGCAGATGCAGATCACGACCGGGCGTCTGCCCTACGTCTTCCCGCTCGCGACGCAGGACATTACCCCTTACGGCAACGATCTGCACCATCTCAACAGCATTCTTCAGCCGTCGACCGCCACGAACGCCCCCGTGGTCGGCGTCGCCATTACCACCGAGGTCATGGTGCCCGGCTGCGCCACCGGCGCGAGCCATTTTGCCGACGTGGAGGAAGCGTCGCGCTTCATGCTCGAGGTCGCCAAATATTTTGGCAAGGGCGATCTTAAATTCTATGACGAAGCAGAATTTGCGCACATGAAGCAGCTTTACGGAACGATGAACCATCTGATGACCCTCGGCAACCAAAATTAAAACGCAGCATCAGGAGGGAGCTTTTATGAAAATAGGCGCCATCACGATCGGGCAAGCGCCCAGAACCGACGTCACCGACGATATCCTGCATATTTTCGGCGACAAAATAGAGCTATTGCAGCGGGGCGGTCTCGACGGCCTGACTGCCGCGCAAATTGAAAAATTCAAGCCCGGCCCTGAGGATTATGTACTCGTTTCGCGTTTAAACGACGGTAGCTCGGTGACCTTTGCCGAGCGTTTCATCCTGCCCAGATTACAGGAATGCTTCAACGAGCTGGAGGCCGAGGGCGTGCGGCTGATTATGTTTTTCTGCACCGGCGACTTCCCGGACAGTCTGACCGCACATGTGCCGCTTGTCTACCCCTGCGATATTTTAAATCAGGTCGCGCCGCTCTTGAGCAAGCGGTCAAACATCGTCACCGTCACCCCTTCTCCGCTTCAGGTCGCGCAGTGCGAGCAAAAATGGGCAAATTTCGTCAAGACGGTCAAGTCGGTCCCAGCCTCGCCCTACGGCCCGTTTGACGCTTTGGAACAGGCCGCCGAAGAAATTGCGACGATGGACGCCGATCTCGTCATTTTGGACTGCATCGGCTTTACGCAGGAAATGAAGAATATGTTCGCCAAAAAGACCGGCAAGCTGGTTGTACTGCCCAGAACGCTGCTGGCACGCGTCATTTCTGAGCTGACCGACGTCGAATAGGGGGCGGCTGCATGGATTTAGTTGAAATCTCCCGCAACATCCTGATCGATTGCATGGGCGTCAAGCCGAAGGAAGAGGTGCTGATCGTCACCGACGACACCCGAATTCCGATCGCGCAGGCCCTTTATGAGGGCGCGCGTTCGCTGGGCTGCGAGGCGATGCTGACGGTGATGCAGGAGCGGACGCTCAACGGTGAGGAGCCCCCTAGTACCGTCGCCGAGGCGATGCGAGCAGCCGACGTGGTGCTCTGCCCCACCGCAAAGTCGCTGACCCACACCAACGCGCGCATCAACGCCGCCAAGGCGGGCACCCGCGTCGCGACAATGCCGGGCATTACCGAAGAGATGTTCGGGCGCGGCGCTATGACCGCCGATTACGCCGAGGTGGCGCGGCTGACCGATAAAATCACCCGGCTGTTGACCGACTGCAAAACTGCCCGCATCGAAAAGGACGGCTGCGTGCTGACGCTAAACCTTGAGGGGCGGCAGGGCGTGCCAAGCCCCGGCGTCTACAAGCTGCCGGGGCAGTGCGGCAACCTGCCCTCGGGCGAGGCTTACATTGCTCCGCTCGAGGACGGCGTCAACGGCGAGATGATCATTGACGGCTCGATGGTGGGCATCGGCAAGCTCGCGTCTCCGCTGCGGGTGATCATCCGGGACGGAAAGCTTCAGTCAATCAGCGGCGAGAAAAGCGCGCTTTTACAGGTGCTGCTGGCCAACGACCGCAACGCCACCGTGGGTGAGCTCGGGATC
>DALYYK010000405.1:0-2880 GCA_031983305.1 Candidatus Fimivivens sp.
AAACAAGCCATTTTCCGCCCTCGGTCAAGAACTCTAAAACACGTCGAATCGGCACTATAGAACCCGAAAGATGATTCGTAATTTGAAAAATCGCGCTTATTTTTCTGCGGCGATAGCGCTCTTCAAATAATCAATCAAATAGTTATAAGAAAAGCCACAGCGCTTTGTGCGTCTGTGGCTAGTCTCAATTGCGATTTCCGTACGATGATTAAAACGCGACATTACTAAAGAGCGCACACAAGTAGGCTTATTCCTCGGGTGTCTCTTGGGCCGGTGCTGCCGGTTGAGAATCAAAAGATAGATCCTCAGAATAATATTCCTGTCCACCGTACAGCTCGTCTTCGTACTCATCTTCGCCAATCAGCTTGCGTTTGCGCTCAAAAAAGCTGACCGCAGCAATAATCAGCCCAATCATGGCTGCAAATAATGCGAATAAAGCAATCAGATAAGAGAGCTTCTTCATCAAAACACCTCCTATTACATACAATAACCGAGTCGGATTTCAGCTTAATACTGCCATCATACTACAATTTTATCCTGTTCGCAATAAAAATATCCGTCGACCCAATTAGATGAGTAGCGACCGCCCCGTCATCTCCTTGGGCTGAGGGAGATCCAGCAGCGCCAGCAGCGTGGGTGCAAGATCGCAAAGCGCACCGCCCGCGCGCAATTCTTGGCTGCACCCCACCGCGATGACCGGCACCAGATTGGTCGTATGCGCCGTCATGGGACTGCCGTCGGGATTCTCCATCTCGTCGGCATTACCGTGGTCGGCTGTGACAAGAACCGCGCCGCCGAGCGCCAGAACCTTGTCGACGATTTTGCCAACGCAGGCGTCAACCACTTCCACGGCCTTGACGGCGGCATCGAATACGCCGGTATGTCCGACCATATCGCAGTTGGCAAAATTGAGCACCACAAGCCCATAATCGTTGTTGTCAAGCGCCTCAAGCAGCTCTTCGGTCACAATATAGGCGCTCATTTCGGGCTGGAGGTCGTATGTAGCCACCTTGGGGGAGGCTACAAGAATTCGATCCTCGTGCGGGAAGGGTGTTTCGACCCCGCCGTTGAAGAAAAACGTTACGTGAGCGTATTTCTCGGTTTCGGCAATTCGCAGCTGCCGCAGGCCCGCTTCTTCAATCACCTGCCCCAGCGTCTTGTCAAGGCTCTGCGGGGCGAACGCCACCGTGCAGTTGGGCATCGTGACATCGTAGCTGGTCATGCAGACATAGGCAGCCAGCCTGGGGCGCGCCCGCTCAAAGCCGTCAAAGGCATCGTCAAGCAGCGCGCGCGAAATTTCTCTCGCACGGTCGGGTCTGAAATTATAGAAAATAACGGCGTCGCCATCCTGAATGCCGGAATAGCCCTCCGCCACGAGCGGCTTAACAAACTCATCGGTGACCTGCTGTGCATAGCTCGCCTCGACAGCTGCGACCGCGTCGATAAAAGGTGCGCCTATGCCACGGGCCACCGCGTCATAGGCCTGCTGCACGCGCTCCCAGCGCTTGTCGCGGTCCATCGCGTAATAGCGACCCACAACCGAGGCGCAAAATCCTACGCCGACACGCGCCAGCTCCTCCTGCAAATCGCTCAGAAAGCCCACGCCGCTCTTGGGGTCGGTGTCGCGACCATCCAAAAAGCTGTGCACTGCAACTCTTTTAAGCCCACGCTTCTTTGCGAGCGCCAGCAGCGCGTACAGATGCGTATAATGGCTGTGTACGCCGCCGTCGGAAAGCAGCCCCATCAGATGGAGCGTTCCGTCGCCGCGCATGGCGTCGATTGCGGCGTTTAAGACCGGGTTCTTTTCAAAATCCCCGTCGGTGATCGCCTTGGAAATCCGCGTGAGCTCTTGATAGACCACGCGGCCGGCGCCGATGTTGGTATGACCCACCTCGGAGTTGCCCATCTGCCCGTCGGGCAGGCCGACATTGAGTCCTGAGGCACCCAGCGTGGTGCAAGGCCACTGCTGTGCCAGACGGTCAAGGTTCGGCTTCTTTGCGGCATAAATGGCATTGCCCTTCGTCTCCTGACGGATGCCGTAGCCGTCGAGGATCATTAACATAACCGGCTTTTTCAATCTACTTACCTCGTATCAATACTGCGGCGCGATTTTGCACGCCGCAGTAGACTGTCTTATCTCTTAGAAGCCGCTTTGACGATCTCGCTGAAATCCGCCGCTTTTAACGAAGCGCCGCCGATCAGGCCACCGTCAATGTCGGGCTGACCCAGCAGCTCGACCGCGTTTTTCGCATTCATCGAGCCGCCGTACTGAATGCGCATCGCCTCGGCGGAGTCCGTATCGTACAGCGCGCCAAGTTTTTGGCGTATCGCGGCGCAAACCGCCTGCGCCTGCTCGGCGGTGGCGGTTTTGCCGGTGCCGATGGCCCAGACCGGCTCATAGGCGACGACGATATTCTCAAGCTGCGCTTGCGCGATGGCATTAAACGCACCCTCGAGCTGCCGGTCGATGACCGAAAGCGTCTCTTCGGCCTCGCGCTGCGCGAGCGATTCGCCCACGCAGACAATGACGCGCAGACCCTCGGCCAAAGCGGCCTTGAGCCGAGCGTTGACCGTCTCGTCGGTCTCGCCGAAATACTGCCGCCGCTCTGAGTGGCCCAGCACGACATAGCGCACGCCAAGCTCGGCAAGCATGTTTGCTGAAATCTCACCCGTAAACGCGCCGCTCGTCTCCCAATGGCAGTTCTGCGCCCCCACCTGAATGACACTGTCCTTCGCGGACGCGGCGACATAGTCGATATCGGTAAAGGGCACGCAGGCCACGACCTCGCAGGCGGCGTCGGCCACCAGAGGCTTGAGCGCCTCGATGAGCGCAACCGCCTCGGTGCGCAGCAGATTCATCTTCCAGTTGCCCGCGATAAT
>DALYYK010000406.1:0-2876 GCA_031983305.1 Candidatus Fimivivens sp.
CGCGGTCGTCTCGACCGCGCCCATTTGAACTATAGACCGTCATGCATTAAGCAGAAACGTTTTTCTTGGCGCGCGTATGCTGCAGGAAGGCGATAACAGCCAGCACCGCAAAACCGCAAAGATCGGTGAGGGTGCCCGGAATCAACATGCCCAGACCGCCCGTGATCAAGAGCAGGCGCTCGTACCAGCGCGCGTCGGTGAGAAAGTAACCGGTAAGTCCGCTGCCGATACCAACCATGCCGATCAGCGAGGTGGCAACAACCTGCACCATGTTCAGCGGCGTCGCGCCGATCAGAATCATTTGCGGGTTATACACAAACAGGTACGGCACAAGGAAGGCCGCGATCGCAAGCTTGGAGGCGTTGACGCCGGTCTTGAAAGGATCGCTCTTCGCAATGGCCGAGCCGGCATAAGCCGCCAGTGCAACAGGGGGCGTGATATCCGCCACGATGCCGAAATAGAAGCAGAACATGTGCGCGGTAAAGGTCGATACCCCCAGCTTTACGAGGATCGGCGCCGCGATCGTCGAGGTGATCAGGTAGTTCGCGGTGGTGGGGACGCCCATTCCGAGAACGATCGAGGTGATCATCGCGAAGAACAGCGTCAGGAACAGGTTGCCGCCCGTGAGCGACACGAGGCTTTCGCCGAGCTTAAGGCCCAGACCGGTCAGTGTTACAACACCGACGATGATACCCGCAACGCCGCAGGCGCAAGCCACCGAGATGATGTTGCGCGCCGCCTGCGGATAAGCCGAAGCGACATCCTTAACCGGAACCCAAGTGTTCTTGCGCAGGAACGGAACCACAATGCAGGCCAGCGAGCCAAGCAGCGCGGCGCGGGTGGTGGTAAAGCCCATAACCAGCAGCACAATGATGGCGAAAAGCGGAATAATCAGATGTCCGCGCTCCTTCATCAGCGGGCCCGCCTTGGGCAGCTTCTCACGCGGGATGCCCATCAGCCCCAAACGCTTTGCCTCAAAGTGAACCATAATCCAGATGCCGGTAAAGTAAAGCAGCGCAGGCACCACAGCGGCCTTGGCGACGTCGAGATAAGGTACGCCGACCGCTTCGGAGATCAGAAACGCCGCCGCGCCCATGATGGGAGGCATGATCTGACCGCCGGTGGAGGCCGCAGCCTCAACCGCCGCCGCAAACTCGGGCTTATAGCCCAACGACTTCATCAGCGGAATGGTGAACGAGCCGGTGGAAACGGTGTTGGCCACCGAGGAGCCCGAAACAGTGCCCTGCAACGCGGAGGACAGAACCGCAACCTTTGCGGGGCCGCCGGCCGCCCAGCCCGCGAGCGAGTTGGCAATGTCGATGAAGAACTGGCCGATGCCGGTCTTCTCGAGGAACGCGCCAAACATGATGAACAGGAAGATGAAGGTCGAGCAGGCGCCGATAGGCGTGCCGATGATGCCTTCAGTCGTGTAGAACAGATGGGTGACAATGCGCTTCATCGTATAACCGCGATGGCGCAAAAAGCCCGGCATATAGGCGCCAAAACGGGCATACAAAATAAAAAGACAGGCGATGACAATAATCGGGACGCCGACAACACGGCGACAGGCTTCGATGATCAGGATAATTGCCAGGATGCCGACATACATATCCATATCGGTGAAACGGCCGGCACGCTTTAAAAGCTCGGAGTAGTTTAAAACGCAGTAGCCGATAACACTGACAAACGCGGCGCCAAACAGCAGATCGGGAATGTTGAGCTTGGTTCTGCTGAATTTGACCGACGCGGGATAGAGCCAATAAGCCAGCGCAATGGCGAAGCCGAGGTGTATGTAACGCACCTGCTGCTGCGGCACGCGCCCAGTGAGAGAAGCAAAGAGCTGGAAAGTGGTAAAGCAGACAAGAATGACGGTGATAACGATATTCTGCCAGCCTGTAAAGGTTCTGTAAGCGCTTTCTTTATCCAGAGTTGATAAATCAATATCCTCCGGTTTTACTTTCTTTTTGAAAAGCAATTTTCTCACCCTTTCCGACCCGTTAGGTCGAAGATCGATTGATTGTAACTAAGTTGTGCAAGGAATCGACATTTAGGTAAGCCGCAGCAGCCTCTTTAAAACGCTGCGACGCGATATCGAAATTGAAAACGGCTGTTTCGGGCGCAACCTCCCGACTTCAATCATATCATCGCCGTATTTAAAACTATGTCCGGCGATATTCCCCCCTATATACCCGATAGATGCTTTCCACTCCGGTTTAAAATCCAAAATGTAAAAATCACCCTCCTGCCGAAAATTCATATCGGCAGTGTCCTGAACGGTATCAATCATACCTGCGCCATAGCTTTGAAAATAACCCTCTTCCAACGTAATCAGCTTGTTTTTGGGGTCTAAGCGGTACACCTCGCGAATCAGCCCTTTGTTGACCGAATGCCTGAAATCTACTTCACACTCGGTAGATGCGATAACCTTCTCATAAAGGACCTGTCCTTTGGAGGCTACCACAAGACTGGGCGGGAGTAAAGGCAGCAACAACAACAAGATAATGACGCCAAGAAGGAGGCAGGCGGACGAGATGGCTCTCGCCCGCCCGCGTGCAACCTTTTTGATATCCAAAATTTACGTTCGGATAAGGTCCGCCTTACGGAACCTTAACGCCGATCTCGTTGTAGTATTTAGCAGCGCCGGGGTGTACGTTCCCGGGTACGACGCCGATCATCGCGGTGTCGCCAGAGAGCTCAGCGCCCTTAGCGTGCGCGGCAGCCAGCTCAGGCTGGTTCTCGAACAGCGCCTTGGTCAACGCATAAACGTCATCTTCGGACATTTCAGCGCGGCAGATCAGAACAGCCTTGATCGCAAGGGTGGTCGCGTCGGCTTCGGTCTTATAAACGTCCTTGCCAACCGTGTAGTCGGCGTAGTA
>DALYYK010000407.1:0-2868 GCA_031983305.1 Candidatus Fimivivens sp.
GGCCGTAGCTCGAGCAGCCCATCGCGGTGGCCTTGGCCCAGTCGTGGGGGTTGTCGAACATGCCCACCATCATGCCGTTGGTGATGATGGCGCGCGGGCTGGTCTTATGCGATTTAAACAGGCCCATCGGATGGCCCGACATTATAACCAGCGTCTGCTCGTCGGTCAGAATCTCAAGATATTTTTTAATAAGCTGGTATTGCATCCAGTTCTGACAGACCTGACCTGTCTCGCCATAAGTGACAAGCTCGTAAGGATAGAGCGCCACAGCATGATCAAGGTTATTGTCGATCATGACCTGAAAAGCTTTGCCCTCTACGCAGTTGCCCTTATATTCATCTATGGGCTTGCCGTAGATGCGATCCTTAGGCATAAAGCGATAGCCGTAGATGCGCCCACGGGTCATCAGCTCTTCTAAAAACTCAGGCGCCAGCTGCTCGTGCAGCGACTCGGGAATATAGCGCAGCGCATTTTTCAGCGCGAGTTTGATCTCGCGTTCGTTCAGCGTCAGCTCACGTTTGGGTGCGCGGCGAACCCCTTCTTTAAAAACGGGGTATTCCGGCAACACAGCGTCAAGCTTTATGGTCATAGCGCTTCCAATTTCACAATTATTCATGGCAGATGCCTCCCTTTTTGGTTTTACAAGCTCATATTATCACAGGGATGTCTAAATAACGTCTATAAAAATCAAATTAAATTTGCTTTTCTTTATTTTTGTAGATGCTTTTTTGGGAAATTATTGTATAATAAAGGTGTCAAGATAGGATGTAAAATTCGACGCATGATCCGTTAAAGCTATTTTGGATTTGTAATTAATAGAAAGAGAGCGTATCTATGGCTGTAATTTCCTTTAAGCTGCTGCAAATGCCAATGATATTATTAGACGGTCAACAGGTTTTGTTGCCTTTTAAAAAGGCGGAGGCGCTGCTGTATTGTCTGGCGCTTAAAAAAACGATTTCGCGCGAGCAGGCGGCAAATCTGCTTTGGGACACCGACGATTCACAGATCGCAAAAAAAAATTTACGCCATACGCTCTATACGATTAAAAGAGTATTTGACATTGAATTGATCGTCTCGCCCAAAAAGCATTTGCTCACGCTTAACACCGAGCTGGAATATGACATCGATTACGACTATTTCATGAAGACCCACGATTTTTCGCTCTACGACGGCGAGCTGTTGCAGGGCTTCAGCCTAAAAAATGCCGATGCCTTTGAAAACTGGCTTGAGATGGAGCGCAACGAATTCCGCGAATATTATTTGCGCCAGCTCTATGACGCGATGAGTCAGGCGATGGAGCGGGACGTTTCAGAAACCGAAATGCTCTTTAACCGATATATCAAAAAAGATCCGCTCGACGAGCGTGTTTATCAGCTCATGATGGTCTGCTACCAGAAAAACGGGCTGTATTATAAGGGGATTAAGGTTTATCAGAATATCAGCAAGCTCTTAAACGCCGAGCTGCGGATCGCCCCTTGCGCCGAGCTGACACAGCTCCACCGCGAGCTTTTGAGCGCCTGGACCGAATCCACCACCGAAGATCAGGAAGAACAGGCGCCGGTGCGAATCATCGGCCGCGCGGACGAAATGCAGTATATGATGAAGGCCTACCGCTCCTTTCTGCTCGGCACGCCGACGTCGCTGCTTATTCTGGGCGAAAACGGCGTCGGAAAAACCTATCTCGTCAACAGCTTTCTCGACAGTATCGGTGAAGACGCCTGCATTGTGCTCAAGACCATCTGTTTTCAGGCCGAGCGCGAGTTTATATTGCAGCCTTGGAATACCATGATGTTGCAGCTTGACCAGCAGATTCGCAGCCGCAATGTGACCGTTCCGTCCAGCTATACGGGGTATATTAACACATTGTTCCCGCTGTTTGGCGACAGCGTGCAGACCGCGCAGGTGCCCGAGGACGTGATGACCTCCTACAACTATCGCACCGCCAGAAACAGTGTGCTCAAGTTGTTTTCTTATGTCGGGGAAGAAAACCCGATCATCCTGTTCTTTGACAACATCCAGTTTATGGACAACCACAGTCTCGAGCTACTTTCTCTGATTATCCGCGACCGCAACCCGAACATCTTCTGTATTTGCACCTGTTTGGATGTGCAGATGCCTTATCTGCAAAAGCAGATCAACGCGCTGGTGCGCGAGAAGTTCATCAGTCAATTGCTGATTCCGCCGTTCACCGAAAAGGATGTCGCGGATATCATCGCTGACCGGCTCGGGCCAAACGCGCTTAATGAGCAGATTATTTCGCATATTTATCAAGACTCCGAGGGTAACGGCTTTTTTCTGGATATGCTGATCGGTTATCTTTCCAACGAGGCGGGGGACTTACGCCGGATGCCGTCTAATCCGCAGGATATTCTACTCGAACGGCTCGAGGAACTCTCGGCCGATTCCCGGCAGCTGCTCGACACCATGTCGGTCTGCCCCGAGTCGATTACGCTGGACATTGTCGAATATATCCTCAACCGGGACACGCTCGAGATCATCGAGCTGACCGACGCGCTCAAGCAACACAGCCTGATCAAAGAAAGGGTTACCGACGGACAGATTCGGTTTCAGTTCCGCCACGCCAAAATGCAGGATTTCGTCCATTCGCAGCTTTCGCCCTCCAAACGCAGGCTGCTGCACACCCGGGTGGCGAGCTATTATGAGCAGACGCCGGAGCTGCTGCACAACAACAACTGGTACCAGCGGATTATCTATCATTACGCGCAGGCCGGCAACGACGTCAAGGTGCTCAAGTACAAAATTCTCAGCCTCTCGGACTATTCGCGCTATAACTACGAGCTCTACCCGGTGCTTCAGCCGCAGAAGGATTCGGCGCTTGAAGCGCCTAAACAGCTCTCAAAATATTTT
>DALYYK010000408.1:0-2859 GCA_031983305.1 Candidatus Fimivivens sp.
TTGGATGTGAAATATAAATGGACAAAAAAAATCATCGCCTGTTTAATCTGATGCTGCGGGTCGCGGATATTGTGACATGGCTAACTGCAATAGCCGGCGCATATATCCTGCGTTTTTATCTGCTGCCGCATGGGACGTACCATAATATTAACCTTGTTTATTACCTGCGGGCCATGCCGGCGCTCGTCTGCGGCTATATGGTGCTGTATCAGGCCAGCGGGTTGTACGACCCCTTTCGCAGAAGAACGATTCTCGCTGAGACGGGTAAAATTATCGCAGCCAATTTCTACGGTTTGGCCGGTATTTTCCTTGCCTTTTTCTGGATTAAGGAAGTGCATATCTCCCGACTCGTCATTTTGTTTTTTTGCATTCTGAGCGCCGTTCTGTCCGCCTGCACCCGTGCGGCGGGTCGCCTTTTTCTTCGCTCGATGCGTCGAAAGGGCTATAATATCAAGCACATTCTCATGGTGGGCAGCAACGAAACCGCCGCTGATTTTTATCGCAAGGCCGCCGCCAATAAAAATTACGGCTATGTCGTCGACGGCTATCTCAACGACCATCCGTCGGACTATCGCTGGCAGGCGGAATATCTCGGTTCCATCGACCGACTGGCCGAGGTGCTTGAAAACCGCCACCCCGACGAGGTGCTAATCTCGCTCGATTACCACCAGTTTTCACTGCTCGGGCAGGTCATCGCTGCCTGTGAGGCGCAGGGCGTCAAGTCGTCGCTGCTGCCGTTTTATAGCAAATATCTACCCTCGCGGCCCACGGTCGAGGTTTTTGAGGATATTCCGATCATCAACCTGCGCCACATTCCGCTCGACAATCTGTTTTTAGCGGCCCTCAAACGCGGATTTGACGTCATCGCTTCGCTTTTGGGGTTGATTCTGCTTTCTCCGCTGCTGCTGGGCACGGCGATCTGCATTCGTATGACCTCACCCGGCCCGGTTATTTATAAGCAGGTTCGCATCGGCAAAAACCGGCGGGAATTTGTCATGTATAAATTCCGCTCGATGCGCACCGAAAATAATGCCGACACCACGACCTGGGGTACCAAAAGCGATAATCGGCGCACCCGTCTCGGCGCGTTTTTACGCAAATTTTCAATTGACGAGCTGCCGCAGCTTTATAACGTGCTCAAGGGCGACATGAGTCTCGTTGGCCCAAGGCCCGAACGCCCGTTTTTTGTCGAGCAGTTTCGCGATGAGGTGCCGCTTTATATGCTTAAGCACCTTGTGCGCCCCGGCATTACCGGTTGGGCGCAGGTCAATGGCTGGCGGGGCGACACCTCGATTTTAGAACGTATCCGCTGCGACATGTACTACATAGAGAACTGGTCGTTTCTCTTGGATATTAAAATTCTGCTGATGACGGTGTTTAAAGGCATTGTCAACACCAGTGAGGCGCTTTGAGGCCATTGAAAGCCCAAAATTGCACTATGGCGAATACCTTTTGACGCACAATATTAAAAGGGCAGCGGACCTGCCAGGCCCGCCGCCCTTTATTGATACGCTGAGAAATTGCACAGGCAGACTTTGTCCGCGCTTTATCTGAAGAACGTACAAAACATCGGGTTGTGGAAATCGGTTTCAATCCTTTCCACAACCCGATGTTTTTCATATCCAGTTTATTTATGCACGCGCCTCACATAAGGCGCGTGCGGCGCGCGCCGGATGTCCCACCTCGCGCAGCCCCCCGTCCTGTTCGACCACAAAGAAGTTTACATGAGTAAACCGGCTCCAGATACGGGTAGTAACCGAGTCCCCCTCCTGCGGAATACCGGTCAGCAGGTACGAGACTTTATTATCCTTCACATAGTGTATAATCGCTTTGGCGACATCGTTGGCGTATAACAACGCCATTTCCGCGCCATTTTCTTTAGAAACAGAGAAAAGATACTCCATCGATTCGGGGTCCTGGGCCGCTTCTGAGCGCACAACGTTGATGACTGAAAGCTCAGTGCCTGACAGATTCGCCAGTATTCTGCCTGCACGGATAATACGGTCGCACTGCCGCTGGTCGGTTACGCAGACCACTGTTTTTGTCCGTGGGCCTAATAGGCGCTCCTGCGCCTCATTGATTGACACTGCCCCACCTCCTATGATTATACTATAGCATAAATTTTTTATTAATTCTTTATTTTCTGTAAAGTTTAGCTTAAATAATTAATAACTTTGCTTTTGTAATTTCATTCTACGAAGCTTGGTTTTCTTCTTTACCATAACTTCTGTCAATTGCGGGTGGTAAATCCTTGACTAGAGGCCATTGTTGGTATACAATCATTTTATATATTGCGGTAATCTTTTTCGGGAGGTGTTTGCCCTTGCCGCGAAGTCAATACGTTTCCAGCGCCGTTATCCGACGGCTACCCCGTTATTACCGTTTTCTAGGAGAATTGCTTGAAAAAGGTGTCTCGCGCATCTCTTCAAAAGAGCTTGCCGATTTAATGAGCCTCACCGCCTCACAGATCCGTCAGGATCTCAACTGCTTTGGCGGCTTTGGCCAGCAGGGGTACGGCTATAATGTGGCGCTGCTGCATTCTGAAATACGCAAGATTCTGGGCCTTGACCAGAATTTTCAGGCCATTTTGATCGGTGTTGGCAACCTGGGACGTGCTTTTGCCACGAACATCAATTTTGACGGGGCGGGGTTTCATCTGTGCGGTCTGTTTGACAAAGATCCCGAGCTGATTGCCTCAGGCCGTACGATCAGGGGTCTGACAGTGCGCAGCGTCGACGATCTCGAGCAGTTCTGTCAGGAAAATACTGTCGACATCGCGATCCTCTGTGTGCCGAGCGACGCGGCTCAAAGCATGGCTGACCGCCTGATCGCCTGTGGCATCACCTCGTTTTGGAACTT
>DALYYK010000409.1:0-2845 GCA_031983305.1 Candidatus Fimivivens sp.
TCGGGGTAAAAGCCCGAAAAACGGCGTATGTCCTACGTTCTTCACGTAGGACATACATATACCGCATGAATCATGGTTGGGCAGGATGGATTCGAACCATCGGAATGCCAGAGTCAAAGTCTGGTGCCTTACCACTTGGCTACAGCCCAATAAGGGTGGATATGAAAAAAAGGCGTTAAGCCTTTTTTCATATCGGTGGGGTGGATAATCGGGCTCGAACCGACGGCCTCCAGGGCCACAACCTGGCGCTCTAACCAACTGAGCTATACCCACCATGTATGCCAAAGAATAAAAAGCTTGCGGAGCAGCGATTAAGTGCCGTCAGGCAGCTTAGTGGTGCGCCAGAAGGGACTCGAACCCCTGGCCTACTGCTTAGAAGGCAGTTGCTCTATCCAGCTGAGCTACTGGCGCACATCGAAAGAAATAAAACGAGAAAATGGAGCGGGTGATGGGAATCGAACCCACATAGCCAGCTTGGAAGGCTGGAATTCTACCACTGAACTACACCCGCGTATTGTTCGGCAGCGTCATTAATTTTACCAAATCAAATGTGATTTGTCAACAAGAATATTACTTTAAAAATAAAATATCGAAAAAGGACCAAAATTGCTGTCTAATGGACCCCAAAACGCCGCCCGATGCAGGGTGGCACCGGCCAAAGATAACCTTCGGCCGGTGCGCAATCCCGCTACTTCGCAAATTTAAGCATCTGGCGCACAATGTGGGCCGATTGCTCGGCGGCGCGATCCTTAAACAGATCGTAGGTCATTGCGGCCTCGTCGTCGGCGCTGTCGGACATGGTGCGGATAATCAAAAACGGTGTGCCGTTGACAAAGGCGGCGTGAGCGATTGCGGCTCCTTCCATCTCGACGCAGAGCGGCGAAAGATGCTCGACAATTTTATCCTTGACCGGACCGCCCTGAACAAACACGTCGCCGGTCGCGATGCGCCCGCTGTAGTATGTAAACTCGCCCAGCGCCGCACAGGCCTTTTGTGCGAGCGTCAAAAGCCCTTCGTCGGCGTCAAAATTCAGCCGGAAGGGATAGTAGTTTTTCATCAGCGGCTCGGCGTCGTGGAAGGCGGCGTTAGTCGAGAGCACAACGTCGAGCACCTTCAGGCGCTTATCCACCGCACCCGCGATACCGACATTGATGACGGCGTCAGCCTTCATCTCGCGGATCATCAGTGAAGCACACAGCGCCGCATTGACCTTGCCGATGCTGCAACACACGACCGCCACCTGCTGCCCCTCGAGCCTGCCGCGATAAAAGGTGCTGCCGTAGTGCTGTTCCTCGCTGTCAATCTCCATCGCGTCGCAGAGCAGTGCGACCTCCTCGGGCAGCGCCCCGATAATTCCCCAGATCATGCATATTCCTCCCTGTGGTTATATTCTAGCGGGCCGCCCGGATTTTCCGGACGGCCCCAAGCGGTTATCTCTTAATGGGATTATACCATGCACGCAAGCGAATGGTATACTGGCCCTCGCCGATAGGCGCGCCGTAAAGTTAAACGACTAACAGCGGTCTTGCGGCTATTATTCCCGGTGCCACTTGATGCCCTGCGGCGTATCCTCAAGCACAATGCCCTGCGCTTTGAGTTCGTCGCGAATGGCGTCAGCGGTTTTAAAGTCCTTTGCCTTACGCGCGGCCTGGCGCTTTTCGATCAGTGCTTCAATCTCGGCGTCGAGGCTGTCGGCCTTGCGGTTATACAAAATGCCCAACACGTCGGTCAGCTCGTCAAAGCAAGCGGTGGCATAGGCGACCGTTTCGGTCGATTTGGGTTCGGCGAAGAAGCTGTTGCAGTCGCGCACCAGCTCAAACAGCGCGGCGATGGCGTCGGCGGTGTTCAGGTCGTCGTCCATCGCGCCGATAAAGGCCTGACGGCGCGCGTCCACCGTCTGGCGGAAGGCTTCTTCTCCTTCAACAGCGGCGGCGAGGGCGTGGGTCGCGGCAAAATCGAGGTGGTCGCGGCAGGTGTAAAGGCGATCGAGCGCCGCGCGGCACTGCTCGATGATATCATAGTTGTAGTTGATCGGCGTGCGGTAGTGCGCCTGAAGCATCAGGAATTTGATCGGCTCGTAGCCGAACTTTTCGGCGACATCACGGGTCGTGAAGAAGTTGCCAAGGCTCTTGCTCATCTTGCGGTTGTCGACGTTGATAAAGCCGTTGTGCATCCAGTAGCGGGCATACTCGTGGCCGGAGCAGCACTCGCCCTGCGCGATCTCGTTCTCATGATGCGGGAAAATCAGGTCGCTGCCGCCGCAGTGGATGTCGATGGTCTCTCCGAGGTGCTTGCGGATCATCGCGGTGCATTCAATATGCCAGCCGGGACGGCCCTCTCCCCACGGCGACGCCCAAAACGGCTCGCCGGGTTTGGCGGCCTTCCAAAGCGCAAAATCGAGCGGGTCTTCCTTGTGCTCTGAAACGTCGACGCGGCTGCCGGACTCGAGATCCTCGATCGGCATGTGCGAGAGCTTGCCGTAATCGTCAAACTTGCGACTGCGGAAATACACGCTGCCCTGCGAGGGGTAGGCGAAGCCCCTATCGATCAGCGTTTCGATAACGTGGATGATCTCATCCACCGTCTCGGTCGCCTTGGGGTGCACTGTCGCGGGGCGAACGCCCAAGCCTTGGGCGTCGGTCATATATTCCTTGATATACTTGGCGGCGATGTCGGGGACGGTTGTACCCTCGTCGTTGGCGCGGTTGATGAGCTTGTCGTCGATATCGGTGAAGTTCTGGACAAAAGTCACCTCATATCCGCGATACTCAAAATAACGGCGCAGCGTGTCGAACACGCAGATGGGGCGCGCGTTGCCGATGTGGATAAAATTATAGACGGTGGG
>DALYYK010000410.1:0-2845 GCA_031983305.1 Candidatus Fimivivens sp.
CATAGATACAAGCCCTTTGGACTCCTTGTCAAACAGCTTCGCCTTTAGCTTACCCAGTAGCCAGAGTGCGCCCGCTGCAATGGATCGTACCGAGGTATCGGCAATCTTTACCCCTATCCGCAACGTATCCTTTTCGTAGTTTTCGAGTACATCCATATTACTTTCCTCCTGCCTTTTACCAAATTCGCAAACGATTGCGAATTTCAAGGGTTATATCCGAATTTCTGTTCCAACCGGTATCGCGCCGAATCCGGCGAAGTACCATTCGTCGAATTTCGTACCACAGCCAACTAGTCCCGCACCGCCAATAACCTGTAATACAAAATTCTTTATCTCAAGCGTCACTTATTCCTTTTCCTCCAAAGTAGTCCTCGATAAGCTCCGCAACCTGCTCAATGTCCTTCTCTGTGGCAGTCTTGGGAATCAGTCCCTTGGTACGGCTGGAAAAAGCGTTGGAAGGATTCCAAGGCTTTGCCGGTAGAAGTATCTGTTTTACAGCGGATGCAGAAAAGTCACCAGATTGTCCGATCCGCTTAATCTGCTCGGCCTGCGTCGTAGATATGCACCTATCACACTCCGCTGATACGTCGCACACAATGGCCTGCTGCTCCGCGCCCAGATAGGATAACGCCACCCCCGACATCATCGGCAGCATGTCCTTATCCACCATTTCGAGCAGCTCGGGGATAAGGTAGGTAAGGCGGATGTAACGCTGAATCTGTTTATAGTTCTCACCACTCTTTTCACCAAGAATCTCAGTCGAACGTTTCCCCGTGTAATGTGGGACATTTTGTCCCACATTTTCTTTAGGTCTACCCGCACATCTTTTGACGGCCTCCAATTGTAAGCGATACGCCCAAGCTTTCTCACTGGGCAGCAGCTCGTCGCGTTGGTTGAGATTGGTGTTGACCATAATCAGCGTGGCGGTATCGTCATCCACATCTCGGATAATAGATGGTACGGTAGCCAATCCAGCTTCGCGGCTAGCGTTCGTTCGACTGTGCCCGGCAAGAATCTGATACTGCTGGCCCATCGGACGTACAATGATGGGATTTAAAACGCCGTTGGCCTTGATGTCTTCTACCAACTGTTGCATCTTCACATTGCTATATGGCCTGAAAGGCTGGTCTGTCCAGGGCACTAGCAAGTCGATCGGTATTTGTACAATTGCTCCTGGCGCCGCGGTATTGCCCGTTCCACTGAATAATCCAGGTAAATCAGCCGGTGTAATTTGTTGCTTAGGCCGATTGGAAAAGTCGAATGTCTTTGCCATTTAGGACGCAGCCTCCTCCCGTGACAGAAATTCCTCGGCAAAAGCCTCATATTCCGTGCCCAGCTTGTTTTTATAGCTGACCAAACTTTTTTGGTAAGCGGTGCTGTTGGCTGCTTCGACCGACCGGCGAATTGATGTGGTATAAACGGCGTCACCATAATTCTGAGAAAGGTAATCGTCCACGC
Source organism: Candidatus Fimivivens sp. (assembly GCA_031983305.1). GTDB lineage: Bacteria > Bacillota > Clostridia > Oscillospirales > Ruminococcaceae > Yanshouia. Next base: position 1,459 of record DALYYK010000410.1, read on the forward strand.
TCTCGGTCATATTGGTGTTGTCGCGCATGGTTCGCAAAATCCCGCCAAGCTTTAACTCTGGGTTAATGAGCTGCTGGATCATGCGGATGGAGTTAAACAGGGCATCCAGCCCGTCTAACGCAAATTTTTGCATCTGCACCGGCACCACCACAAAGTCCGAGGCACTTAAAGCGTTGAGCGTTAAATTGTCCAAAGCCGGTCGGCAATCTATAAGTACATAATCATAATCCGCGAATACCGGCGCTTGCAGGCTGCGGTATAGGACACGCTCCTTGCCAATGGACACTTGAAGCGCGGAATCCGCATCACCGAGCGCCAGCGTGGCCGGTATGTAATCTAGCTGTTCCGCTTCGCTGTGCCGGATGCAGGCAGACGCATCAAGCTGCCGGCCAGCCGCGCTTGCGACGATCAGCTCATGCGCAGTAATGCCGCCGTCCGGCTCGAAGCCAAGATAACTCGATAGGTTGCCTTGGGGATCGAGGTCAATGAGCAATATACGTTTACCTCTGGCCGCAAGCGCTGCCCCCAGCGCCATTGTTGTCGTTGTTTTGCCGACTCCGCCCTTCTGATTTGCAATTGAAATAACTTTCATGTGATTTACCTCCTAAATATTTAGACTTACTTGTTGGAATATGCTCTGTATCTCAGGCGGCAGGTTATCGCCGCATTGTTGGCGAATAAAATTGACACAGATAGCAAGTGCAGTTTCGATTGGGGAAGCAGAAGGAGGAATCGGATTGCCATCCAAGAGAAGCACATCTTGTTTAAGCGTTTTTATTTCTAAATCGGTGTAAATGTTAAGGGCATACTCAACTTTTTTGTGTCCTAATGCCCCGGCAATTCCTTTTGGATTGGCTCCCCTCTCTGTTAACCGCGTGGCAAATGTGTGTCTGCAAACATGCAGCGTAAAATTATTGTATCCGGATTTTTCTCGTATCTTTTCACAGCACTTCTTCATGCAGGTATAAGAGATCTGATTGCCATGAATGTTATGAAATATAAAATTATCGCGGTCACTCTTCGGCTGTTTCATAATGATGTCAAATGCAGTTCTGACTAGCGGAATTTCTCTGATTCCGCTTTCGGTTTTGCTCTTACGAATAAAAATGGTTTTGTTGTTTTTATCGAAGTCATTCCATTGCAGCGCAATCATTTCACCAACTCGAAGCCCTGTATATAACAGAAATAAAATAAAGTCGCCATAAAGCGTATCTTTGCAATACGTCTCTATAGCGACTTGCTCTTTTTGTGTTAACGCCGAAACCTTCTTTGTTGGAGCTTTCGGCATGATAAGGTTTACCAAAGGGTTCTTTTCCATCAGGTTGTCTGTTTCGGCTCTGACGAAGGCCATGCGGAGTGTCGCAAGATATTTGTTTATTGTTGCCTT
>DALYYK010000411.1:0-2833 GCA_031983305.1 Candidatus Fimivivens sp.
ACAAGCATTTGGTCAAAAACCGTGAGCTGGCGATTGAGATGGGCGTCGAGCCCGATCACATCGTCGTCAGCGAGACCGGTCGCGTCATCGAGCTGACCGCTGATTCGGCCAAGGCGGTGACGACGGTGCAGTCGGGGGCCGTCATGGTCGACGGCAGCGGTATCGGCGACGTCGGCAGCATTGTGCTGCGCGACCGCAAGCTGCTGGCCGAAGAAGGGCTGATCATCGCCGTCGCGGCGATCGACGCCAAAACCGGCGCTGTCATTTCCGGGCCGGACATCGTCTCGCGCGGGTTTGTGTATGTGCGCGAATCCGAAGAGCTGCTGACCAGCGCCAAGCAGGTCTGCAAGCAGGCGCTGATCAGCACCGCCAACGCGCAGGGGGGCCGCGAGTGGTCCAACCTCAAGCAGGCGGTCAGAGATCAGCTCGGGGGCTTCCTTTACACCAAGACCAAGCGCCGTCCAATGATTCTGCCGATTATTCAGGAGATACAGGTGCCATAATTTGCGGCATTGACCTTTTAAAAATTTTTTTGAGTAAGTGACATTCCATCAATCGACAAAACGGAAAGATTGCGCGTCGGCGGCGAAAATGGCGTATCGTCGCGCGCTGAAATCCGGCATTGATGTTAAAGCGTTCTGTTGTGCGCCAATGTGCGCTGAAATTTTCACCTTCCAGCAACAAAAACGGGCAATTCTGCCCGTTTTTGTTTTGCCATTTTGGAACAGAAGTGCTATAATTAATCAATACGTCACCTGTTCACCCTGTTATACTAATCTTCAAATTTTATCTCCTGCTAGGACGAGAGGAAAGCGGGTTAGCGTCCGCCGCCCTTAATGCCGACGCTGGGCATAAGCTCTACCGGCCAGGTAGCTGTGAGATTAGTATTAGACTTTTGACATAGGAGAATGTGATGAGACAGAAAAATAGGCTCTATCGGCCTGTCTTTTATCTGATGCTTTTTGAACTGGCGGCGGTCTGTTTGGCTGCACTGTATTTTCATATTACCTGTTTTTATGTGGTAACAGCCATTTCCTTGGCGACGCTTGGTCTGGCGCTGCTGTATATGCTGCGGGCCGACCGCGAGATTGACCGGTTCGTCGCTCAAATCGGTGAAGAAATCGGCAAAATGCAGAGCGACACGCTCGTCTCGCTGCCGATGCCGGTGCTGGTGGCGAATGATAAGGGCGAGCTGCTTTGGTATAACAACTATTGCCGCACGCACCTGTTTTCAGACGGCGATCGCTACGGGGCGCAGATCAGCAGCATCCTCGGCGAAACGGGTGATGAAGAGGAGGGCTTCTCGATCGAATTCAAGGGCCGTTCCTACACGGTCTATTCGGTTCGCAGCCTGCACGGCAAAAGTCCGGCCGCATCAGACGAACGCGCGCTGATCGTCTATTATTTATGCGACGATACCGATTTAAAACGTGACGCGGCACAGTATTGGGCGTCCCGCCCCTCGATGCTGGCCATCATGATCGACAGCTTAGACGAGGCGCTTCAGGATGCCAAGGAGAACGAGCGCTCGCAGCTGATGGCACAGGTGGAATATGTCATTGAGCAGTTTGTAGGCGATTACGACGGGTTTGTCATCAAGACCGACCGCGACCGCTTCTTTGCGGTTATAGAAGAACGCCATATGCCCGGCATTGTTGAAAGGCGCTTTGCGCTGCTCGACCGTGTGCGCGCGCTGTCGAGCGTCGATAAAATTCCGGTGACGCTCTCAATTGGCGTCGCGCGCAATGTCGGCTCTTACCCCGAGGGCGAGCAGGCCGCGCGTCAGGCGCTGGATATGGCGCAGGGCCGCGGCGGCGATCAGGCCGCCGTCAAGACGCCCAACGGCTACGATTTTTACGGCGGCGTTTCAAAGGGTATTGAGAAGCGCACCAAGGTTAAAACCCGCATTGTTGCCACCGCGCTGGCTGAGCTGATCGAATCAAGCTCGAATGTCATCCTCATGGGGCACAAGTTTGCCGATCTTGACAGCCTTGGCGCAGCGGTTGGCCTGCTGCGGCCGATCCGGCAGATGGGTAAACCTGCCGTCGTCGCGATCAATCGTACGCGCAACCTTGTTGGCACGCTCATTGAACGGCTGGAGAAGAACGGCTATGAAAACAGCTTTTTAAACCCGTTCGATCTGATGGATACCATCACGCCCAACACGCTGCTCATCATTGTGGATACCCATCTTGAGCATGTGCTCGAATCCTCCGAGCTGTATCGCGCCTGCAAGAATGTCGCGATTATCGATCATCACCGCCGCATGGTCGGCTATATCGACAACGCGGTTATTTTCTACCACGAGCCCTACGCGTCGTCCGCCTCCGAGATGGTCACCGAGCTGATTCAATACATCGGCGACAAGCAGCGCATCACCCGTGTGGAAGCCGAGGCGCTGCTGGCCGGTATTATGCTCGACACCCGCAACTTTGTCATCCGCACCGGCGTGCGCACCTTTGAGGCGGCAGCCTATCTGCGGCGTCAGGGCGCCGATACCGTCGAGGTGCGAAAGCTCTTCTCCTCGTCGATGGATTTTTATCAGCAGCGGGCGCGGGTCGTCTCCTCGGCCGAGATCTATCACCGCTGCGCCATCGCCTCAGCAGCCTCGATAGGCGAAAACATCAAGCTGATCGCCCCGCAGGCCGCCGACGAGCTGCTGAATATCAGCGGTGTCGACGCGTCGTTTGTGCTGTATGAATACGACGACGGCATCACGATTTCGGCACGCTCGATGGGCAAGCTGAACGTTCAGGTGATTATGGAGGCGCTGGGCGGCGGCGGTCACCAGACGATGGCCGCGACCCAGATTCCGTCGATATCGATGGAGGAC
>DALYYK010000412.1:0-2831 GCA_031983305.1 Candidatus Fimivivens sp.
CAATGTGAAAAAAAGACGGTGCCCGAGCCGTTTTGACCGGAGATGCAGGGTTCCTCCCAGTGATGCAGCGCCGCGCGGGCAATTTTAACGTCTGTCCCGGCCTTGCAGTAACCCGGGTGGGCAGCACGATCAACGCCGCAGTTGCGTGGACATAGGCGACACGCGGCGGGGCTGTCGGACAAAGAGCGATTCATGGCGTATCTCCTTATTTAAATAAAAACGAATATTTTATGCATTCCCAATCATAACGCGCCAAGCGCCAAGTTGCAAGAAAAATGCTGGCTGCTGTAACGCGGATAAAATCAAAAGGGGCTGTCGTCCGTCTAAAGCGGACGACAGCCCCTTGCGGGCGATAAGGGTAGACCGGCATGCCGCCGGACTACGGTTTTGGCGCATCGCAACTGTCTGAGAGAATGATATGTAGCATTGAGAACCGATCACGCAGCATGTCCGCGACCGGCGGCGGGCTTTTTAAAACAAGTGTGCCGTTATCCTCAGGGGCCAGCGGCAGACTGATCGCGACGGTGGTGCCCTCATACTCCTGTGAGGCGACGGCCAGCGTGCCGCCGTGCAGCGCAATGATCTGCCGCGCGACCGACAGCCCTAGCCCGCTGCCGGGCATCGGTATGCCGTCGCGGTCGTAAGAAAAGAAGGGCTCGCACACCCTGTCCAAAAGATTTTGCGGAATACCCAATCCGCGATCCCGAATCGTGATGTGCGCGCGGGCGGCGTCGGCGGTTAGCGTGATCGAAATGGCGTTATCCGCCTTGCTAAAGCGGCAGCAATTTGAAAGAATGTGCAACAACGCGTGGTTAAGCAGTGCGTCGTCGGACATAATATATACCGGCGTATTCGGCAGATCTAAAGAGAGCGTAATGCCGATCGAATCGGTCAGCATTCCGGCTGCCAGCCCCAGACGCCTTAAAAAATCGGCCAGATCAAGCAGGGCGGGCACAAAGGGTTCGTTGCCTAATAAAAAACGCAGGTGCATCGTAAAATCGATCGTAAAGCGCAGCATATGATAGCTGTTTAAGTTTATTTGCTCGGTCAGCGCTTGCAGCCGTTCGTTCTGCTGAATCTCCGGCAGGCGGGCAATGGCTGAAATGTCGGCAAAGATATTTGAAAGCGGCGCGCGTAACCGGCCTGAAATCGCCGAAGCCAGATGGTCGATGCTTTGTGGCAGCATCGGGGTCTGCTGCGCGTCGGCGAAGCCAAACGAGATTAGAAAGCCGTCTTCGATCGGCGTAAACGAGACCGCGAAATGCGCCATACCGGCAAGCGGAACTGAAAAAGCGTGTCGCTCTCCGGCAGCCTTCTGGATGGCGTCAAGCTGCACCGAAGAAACGAGCAGAGACAGTCCGCCCGGGATGGACAACGCGGGGTAACGTCTGAGTGCGCAAGGGTTGGCCCACACAATTGAAAAGCGCCTGTCTGACACCACAAACGGGATAGGGGATTCACCATGCAGCTGTTGGATTAATGCAAGTTGTGATTGCATATAATTAGCCCCTTTATAGGAAAAATTACTATAATTTATGATATCATAATATTCGACACGAAACAACGCAATTCGACAAAATTTCTAAATATAGGAAAATATGGACTCGTGACCCTTTTGACGTGAAATTGGTTTCCAAAAAATTATCTTTTTTTTGTGTGATTTACACCAAAATTTTTAATTACTATTGTCATTGTATAAATTATATGATATAAAATAAACAAAATGGAAATGCAAGTTATATATTTTTGAAGGGATGTAACGAGAATGGCGATAAAAATCGGTATTAACGGCTTTGGACGCATTGGCCGTCTGGTTTTCCGCGCGGCGATCGCGCAGCCGGAGAAATATGACGTCGTCGGCATCAACGACCCATTTATTGATCCGGACTATATGGTTTATATGGTCAAATACGATACCATCCACGGCCGTTTCGACGGCAGTGTGACGGCCGAAAATGGCAAGCTTGTCGTCAATGGCAAGTCAATTGCGGTGTTTGAGTGCAAGGATCCCGCGGAGATTGCATGGGGCGACTGCGGCGCGGACTATATTGTAGAATCCACCGGCGTCTTTACCACGGTTGACAAGGCCAAGGCACACCTTGCGGGGGGCGCTAAAAAGGTTGTTATTTCAGCCCCCTCCAACGACGCGCCCATGTTTGTTATGGGTGTTAACAATGACACTTATACCAAGGATATGACCATTGTGTCAAACGCCTCCTGCACGACCAACTGCCTGGCGCCGCTGGCCAAGGTCATTCATGATGAATTCGGTATTGTAGAAGGCCTGATGACGACGGTGCACTCGACCACCGCGACCCAGAAGACGGTGGACGGTCCCTCCAAGAAGGATTGGCGCGGCGGCAGAGCAGCCTCGGGGAACATCATTCCGGCCTCAACCGGCGCCGCAAAGGCGGTGGGTAAGGTGATTCCCGAATTAAATGGCAAGCTGACCGGCATGTCCTTCCGCGTACCGACCCTCGACGTCTCGGTCGTCGACCTGACCGCGCGGCTCGAAAAGCCCGCTACGATGGAAGCGATTTGCGATGCGGTCAAAAAGGCCGCCGCGGGTGACATGAAGGGCATTATGTGCTACACCGACGAGGAGGTCGTGTCCTCCGACTTTATCACCGACGCGCATACCTCCATTTTTGACGCCAAGGCCAGCATTCTGCTCAACGACAAGTTTGTTAAGCTCATCAGCTGGTACGATAACGAATGGGGCTATTCCAACAAGGTGCTGATGCTCATCGAGCATATGGCCTCGGTCGACGCGCAGTAAAAAATCTTAAAATTTGTGCAAAGCAGCCATACCGTGAGGAAAATTCTCGGTA
>DALYYK010000413.1:0-2827 GCA_031983305.1 Candidatus Fimivivens sp.
TTTTAAACGCATCCGCCCCTTGTCGTGAACGCCGCTTTAAAGCGCGATTGCTTCAGTCAAGTCTCTGATAGAGGGCGATATCAATATGCCGACAGCGCAACAGGCGCTTAAAAGCAAAGCTGGCACCACTCCAAGAGCGCTGCCAGCCGACCTTTTAAATATTTTACGCCAGATCCGCTTTCTCCTGTCCGTTTTATCTGAAACAATTTTAGCGGAAAACGCTTTTGTAATATTTGTTTCTTGTTTGAATCATCGGCTGCCTGCCGCCGCTTAGATTATTTGAGCGTTTTTGCAAACTCGCCAATCTTTTTATCCATATTAGAAATGTGCTTGGTCAGCCATTCGACGACCATCTGGTTGGCGTTGATGATGACCAGAATGTTCCCGCCCGAGGTCTGATAGTCGCTGCGCAGCTTTTGCAGCTGGGTGATAAAGGCGGTGTGCGCGGCCTTTTGCTCCGCATATTGCGGGTAGCGGATGCGCTGCATGTAGTTTTCTTCATCGGCAAAGTGCTTTTTGGTGTAGCTCTCCAAAAAATCCAGCAGCTCCCCAATATATTCTTTAGCCTGGTTGTTCTTCCCCGCTTCAAAAAGCTTTTCTGCCTTCTCAAACCAGACCTTATGCTGGTCGTCGATCAGATTGATACCGACTGACAGATTCGGTGTCCATGGCATAGCTATTCCTCCTTGTGGTCGGAAAATAATTCCTGTATTTTAATACATTTTATAATAAAAGTCGACAATATTCAAGTGTAATTTTGTAGTCTTGTATTAAAATAAATGATCTGCTATGGTGGCAATGGACTTTTGGTTGCTTGCTGTTCGGGTTTATTCTAGAGGCGAGGCAACGCTATTAAACCACCTTTAAACGTTAATAGTGCGGTTTTCTTCCGTACGGTTTTAAAAGGCGAAGGCAGGATGCGAAGCTATGCGCCGCATCCTGCCTTTTTAAGTGAAGCTATAGCTAACCGTTTTGCTTCATATCCTGATCCAACAGCAGCGCGCCCAAGGCGTCCACGCTTGAAACGACGTATTTAGCCCCGGCCGCTTGCAATTCCGCCCAGCCGCCGAAGCCGTAGGCAACGCCGATGCAGTCTAAGCCGCAGAGCGCCGCACCCTCGACGTCGTATTTACGATCGCCAACCATAATGGTATTATCACGATTCAGCGGCGGGTTCAGGCGCAACAGCTCTTTTATAACATCCTGCTTTTCACAGCGGCCTTGTGCTTCATCCGCGCCGCAGATGGCGTTAAAATAGTCCTCGAGCGAAAAGTGGGCCATAATCTGCCGTGCAAAATGCTCGGGTTTTGAGGTGGCGAGCATGAGCTTAAAGCCCGCCCGCTTGAGGCCGCCCAGCAGCGCGGGAATGCCGTCATAGGGGCGGTTTTCAAATTTGCCGAGCGCGTCAAAACGTTCGTGAAAGAGGTCGATGGCAGCCGTCGTTTGCGCCTCAGAAAAGCCGTAAACCTGCTGATAAGAAGCGCGCAGCGGCGGGCCGATAAAGCTGCGCAGCACTGACGCATCCTGTTCTTCTAGTCCCAAGGCGCGCAGGCTGTATTGAACACATTTGACAATGCCCTCTTCAGAATCAGTCAGCGTTCCGTCGAGGTCAAAAAACAGCGTTGTGTATGGGAATGCCATAGCTTCTCCTTATAAGACGGTGCGGTAATAAAGACCGCGGGTGTAGTCCTTCGGGGGCGTCGCGTCGCCGCGACCCGCATAGGCGGCAGTAATGTGCTGGCATTGCGCCGGGCTTTCGTCGGTGAACCACAGCGTCATGAAAGAGAGGCCGTCCAACTCCTGACGACGGTCGGCCAGATACAGCGGCACCGAGTTATAAAGCTCGCTGACGCCGGTGTGCGGCGCCCAGTCGTCGCAGCGCACCGCAAAAGCGACGCCCTTGCGGTCGGTGAGCGTCTGCTTGCGGTCGCAGCGGGCGCAACCGATCTGAGCGCGCACCGGGCAGTTGCGAAACACCATCAGCGGCAGCGCGCCGTAGGCGATAATCCCCAGCGGCAGCGGGCCGCGCAGCGCTTTAGCCTGCGCCAGCGACAGCTCGAATGAGAGTTCCGCCTCAGCCAGCCCGATTTGTGCCGCCGCTTGCAGCGCGTAGGTGTTGGTCAGGTTTAACGACCATCCGCCGCAGATTTGCAAGCCCGCCTGTGCCGCCAGCCAAACCGCGCCGATGTTGCCGCACCACGCGCGGGCAACGCCCAGCGCGCGCAGCGTTTTGAGCTGCTGGGCGACACGCTCTTCGCCGGTGAACAGAATTCGCGGTATCTCGGCGATGATTCGCGCAGGCGCCACGCCCTGCCGGATGCCCTCGGCGACATCCTGCAACGGCAGAATGACGCTCTCGCAGTGATCCAGCAGCGTTTTGGTCATCTGGTTGACCCGACAGCGCACACGCAGCGCGGGGTGCGGCGGCGGCGTGATAGCCGCCGCATCGTTCAGCGCGGCGCGCGCGCGATAAAACCGGTGGGGATGTAGGGCGCACCGCAGGGTGCCAAGCTGGTCGAACGCCTCGCGTCGCAACGCGTTGAGCTGCGATACCGGAATCATCAATCCGTCTGAGAGGGCGATATCCAGATCGGCAAAATGGAAGGGTGTACCGCCGGTCTTCATCAGGCTCTGGCGTACGCGCGCCTCGTCGGTCGGCTTGGTGTGCGCCGTTTGCGGCATTTCGCCCTCTACAAAGACGCTGTTTTTATCAGAGTCGCGCAGCGCCAGCGACATCGGCTCGTCCGCATAGGCGGTAAAAGCGCCTTCAACCGCCACCGCACCGATATCCCGCCCGGCCAATTGCGCAAGCTCGCCCAGCACGCCC
>DALYYK010000414.1:0-2817 GCA_031983305.1 Candidatus Fimivivens sp.
CGTTCCTGTTTGCCTCCTATGACGAGGCCAGCGCCATGCTCGACGGCACCGGCGGCGCCTATTACGCTAAGCTGCTCGATGAAAAAGGCATTTTTTTCATCGGCGGTATGCACAACGGCCTGCGTCATCTCACCAATAGCAAGCGCCCGATTAAGACGCCCGCCGATCTCGCCGGTCTAAAAATCCGCATTCCTTCAGGCGAGGTGGGCATGCAGACTTTCACCGCTTTTGGCGCCGATCCGGTCGCCATGAACTACAGCGAGGTTTACACCGCCCTGCAGCAAAAGACAATTGACGGACAGGAAAACGGCTATCAAACCGCCGGTTCCGCCAATCTGCACGAGGTTCAGAAATATGTGACCGAGTGGGCCTGGCAGTATGACGGCTGGTTCCTGCTTGCCAACAAAAAATCCTGGGAGGGATTTGACGACGCAACCCGCGAGCTGCTGCTCAAAGCGGGCAAAGAAGCGCTTGATTTCGGGCGCAGCACCATCGTTGAAGAGGACGCCAAATACAAGAAGGCGTTTATCGACGCAGGCGTTGAGATTTTTGTTCCAAACAAGGACGAGTTGCAGGCTTTTATCGATGTCGCCGCGCCCATCCGCGAAAAGTGTGTCGGAAAATATGGCGAGGAAGTCTGTAAGGCTTGGGGCGTCATTAAATAAACACGATCAATTAATTAATTCGCCAATGCCGCATGCTTTTTGTGCGGCATTGGTGATACCCCAAACGTGGCGGACGCGTTGCGCTTCCCGCCCCGAAAGGATGGACGAACCTATGTTCAATTTGCTTTTTTCGCCGGTGAAAATTGGCGCTTTAACCTTAAAAAACCGTCTGGTCACCTCGGCGATGGAATCTTGTTACTGCGATGATAACGGCAACATCACCCAGCGTTATATCGACTATGTTACAGCGCGGGCCAGAGGCGGCTGGGGGATGCTCACCACCGAGCTGACCTCCGTCTCGAAAGAAGGCCGTGCTTTTTTACGCTGCTGTGAATTTTGGTCGGATGATTTTATCGCCGGTCATCGTATGGTAACCGACGCCGCGCATCGCCACGGCGCTAAAATTTGTATTCAGCTCGCTCACGGCGGCCGTCAGACCGGGCGGGCCGTCACCGGCGTTCAGAATGTCGCGCCCTCGGCCATCGCCTGCCCGGTGCGCGCCAACAATCCTGAAGATCTGCCGCGCGAGTTGACGATCAGTGAAATTCGCCAGATTATCGACGATTTTGCCCAAACCGCACGGCGTGCCAAACTGGCCGGTTATGACGCCATTGAATTGCACGGGGCGCACGGATATCTTATTCAACAGTTCTTCTCGCCATTCTCGAACAAACGCTCGGATCAATACGGCGGAAGCCTGTATAATCGCGCGCGGTTTGCCTTGGAGATTGTCGCGGCGGTGCGCAAACAGGTTGGTCAAGATTTTCCGATTATTTTTCGCATTTCGGCCTCTGAGATGATGGACGGAGCCCGCCTGACCATCGGCGATACGCGCGCTCTGGCCATCCTGCTCGAACAGGCCGGAATCGACGCCATCAACGCCTCGGTCGGTTCGCACGCGACCAGCGGTTCGCTGCCGGTCTGCCCGGCTGCGGTGCCGCATGGCTATAACCTCGACTTCGCGGAGGAATTCAAGAAAGTCGTTTCCATCCCCGTATTCGGCAACGGCAGAATCAACGACCCCTTTTTGGCCGAGGCGGTGCTGCGCAGCAAAAAGGCCGATGTCATCGCCATGGGGCGCGCTTCTCTCTCCGATCCTGAGTTCCCCAATAAAGCGCAAAGCGGTCGCATTGACGAAATCGTCACCTGCGTCGCCTGTATGCAGGGCTGCACCGGCAATCTCAAACGGGGCAGTCAACCGATCGAATGTCTCGTCAACCCCTTGCTCGGGCATGAAGGCGAATATACCTTTGAGCTAGCCATACAGCCGAAAAAAGTAGCGGTTGTCGGCGGCGGCATCGCCGGAGCGGCCGCAGCCATCGCGGCAGCCCGCAGAGGGCACCGCGTCGCGCTGTTTGAGCAGAACGATCGCTTAGGCGGGCAATGGCTTTATGCTGCTGTGCCGCCCAATAAGCAGGAACTCACAACCCTTGTGGCGTGGCAAAGTCGCCAGCTTGAACTGTTGGGTGTCGCTGTAACGCTAAACTGTACGTTCACTCCCGAGCTGGCGCAAAAGGGCGGCTATGACGCCATCATCGTGGCGACCGGCGCCGCGCCCATCATCCCCCGCATCGAAGGCGCCGACGGTGCGCAGGTTATGACGGCGGCGGATGTGCTTTCGTTAAAAGTCAACCCCGGAAAGCGGGTTGTGATCGTGGGCGGCGGCCAGGTAGGCTGTGAGACGGCGGCCTTTCTCGCTAACCAGAGCCGGGAGGTCACCATTTTGGAAATGATGCCGGTTATACCGGTGGAAGGAGAACCCGGCGTCAATTATTACCTAAAGCAGGATTTAAACGCCCATAACGTTGTGCAGATTGCAGGCGCAAAGGTGCTCTCGATAGGGGCCAACTCGGTCGTCTATGAAAAGGACGGCGAAAAACAGGCCTTATCGGCTGTGGACAGCGTCGTTCTGGCCATCGGTTCGCGTCCTGTCAATATTCTGGGAGAGACGCTGTCCGGGCTTGCGCCCAAGATTGAGGTCGTGGGCGACGCCAGCAAACCCGGCAAGGGACTTGTGGCGCACGCTCAAGGCTTTGCGGCTGGATATTATATCTGATTTCAAAACGGGCCTATTGGGGCCTGACAACCAACTTTACCCGTCTGTATTTTAAGGAGGTATTTATGCAAGGCTTTCTCGGACTGCACCATATTG
>DALYYK010000415.1:0-2808 GCA_031983305.1 Candidatus Fimivivens sp.
TTACGCAACTGCAAACCATTCTCTCGCGCGAAAATCCGGCGATGCAGCCCGCTGTGCTGACTTTTGGCACGATTCACGGTGGTACCGCTATGAACGTGATTCCGTCGCAGGTTGAGATGACCGGTACGCTTCGTACCTTTGGCGAAGAGAGCCGCCGCCGCATTTGGGATGCAATTCGCCGCGTCTCAAAGGGCAGCTGCGAGGCCATGCGCGCCCAAGTAGAGGTGCGAATCAATGAGGGCGCGCCCGCTTTGATTAACTCGGGAGAGGTCATTGACCGCATCGCGGCTGCGGCGGCAAAAACCATAGGCTCCGAGAACGTTGTATGGTACGAAAATGCATCGCCCGGTTCGGATGACTTTTCTCGCTTTCTCGCTTTTTGTCCTGGTGCGCAGTTCCGTGTTGGTACAGGCAACAATCTGCCGGAAAGCCGAATAGGGCTGCATAACCCTCGGAATATTTTTGACGAAAAATCCATCGAAGTCGCGGCGGCTGTTATGGCGCAGTACGCACTTGATTTTGGCTGTAGCGAGGCTTAACGGATCGGGGAAGGATGCCGCCGCTTTGGTAGGTATTTTCTTGCATTTTATAAGAAAAGAGGTAATGTAATGAACAAAGAGAGAAAGCAGTTCCAATTTATGCACACCTGCGCGCTTCTGTTTCTGTTGACCGCTTTTGCGGCGCTGCTCACTTGGATTATTCCGGCCGGTGAGTTCGATTACGAAAAAGTTGGCAGCGTTAATCGTGTTATAGCAGGGACTTACCACACGGTGGAGCAAAGCCCTCAGGGCCTGTGGGCCGTGTTTAACGCAACGGTGGGCGGATTTACCAAGGCGTCGGTTCTCATGACAATGATTATGTTCGTTGGCGCTGCGGTTTATATTCTCCAACAAACACGTTCGATTGAGTTGGCCTTTGCAAAGATTGCGGGCGGCAAAAAGACCAACGACGCGATCGTCGTCTTTGCCATCATGCTGTTTATGACTGTTGGCGGTGCGACAGGCGTCTTTGCAAACCCGACCGTCGCGCTCATTCCCATCGGCATTCTGGTGACGACAACAATGGGCCTCGACCGAACTTCGGGTTTCCTTATGGTCTATCTGGGCGCTTATTCCGGGTTTAATGTCGGCTGGGCCAACCCCTCAACGCTGGGCATTGCACATCCCATTGCGGAGCTGCCTGTCTTTTCCGGATTGAACGTTCGAATTGTGATACATATTATCAACTTTATCATTTCGTACTACTTTATCATGCGCTATTTTAAGATGGTGCGCAAAGATCCTACCAAGAGCTTGAACTATGTGCCGGGTATGCAACTTCATGAATATATGGGCCCTGGTGCGATGGAGGCGCCCGAGAGCGGCGATGCGCAGATTAGTTCTAAACACTATATCAACCTGTTGATGACCTTTGGCGCTATCGCTGTCATTATTTACGGTTCGATTAATTATCAATGGAGCAACGACAAGTTTGCAGCGGTGTTCCTGATTCTCTCGATCCTCCTCGGCATTTTTAACGGTTATGGCGTCAACGGTACGACTAAAATGTTCATCAAGGGATGTTCCTCCATGTTGGGTGCGGCCTTTATCGTCGGTTTTGCAAACGCCATCTCCATTGTGCTGGCAGACGGCAAGATTCTCAACACCATTGTGTATGCCATGAGCATTCCAATGACCCAGTTTGGCTCGGTCATCGGCGCCAACGTCATGTTTATTGCCAACATCTTCATTAATTTGTTTATTCCCTCCGGTTCGGGTCAGGCCGCCGCCGTTATGCCGATTATGGTTCCGGTGGCAGATCTGGTAGGCGTGACGCGCCAGGTCGCGGTGCAGGCGTTCCAGTTCGGCGACGGCTTCTCCAACTGCATCTTCCCCACGGCGGGTACGCTCATGGGCTCGCTGGGTATTGCGGGCGTAGATTGGAACAGATATGCCAAGTGGTTTTTACCAATGATTGTGGTGCAGACGGTATTTGGCATGATTGCGCTGACCATTCTGCAGAGTGTCGGCTGGACCGGTCTGTAGTGTTTAACGCTATTTCCGATTTACCTTATAGACATGCAAATAAGAGAGGGTGCTGTAAGCACCCTCTCTTATTTTAATCTGTTAAAAAAGGCAGGAATAAAGAGGAGCCAAAAACCTTGCCTTAGCTTTTGGATCACCAGTGCTTTTGTGCTAGCGTTGCTCGTCTTCCAAAACCAAGGCTTGCAAGTTTATTAGGATGCATTCTCTGCCCGGAGTCGTTGTACTTTGGCGATCAAGGCTTCCTCTGTCTGCTTCTCAAGCTTTGAAAGGCCTTCCTTGTTGCTGCAACCTCGGCGCTCAACGTACAGCTTCTCGGCGCCTTCTTTCAGATAGATGCGTGCCTAATCCAATATTTTTCTATAACTGTTCGGAATTCCAAACTGCTGTGCAGCTTCTCGATAACTCAAACATTCTTTGCGCATCGCTTTCGCTCCTTGCTGTTTGAATTCTCCACTATACGCTTTTCCCTTGGGCAACAAACACCCCATTTGTTTTTCAGTACATCATACTGTCTAACAATTGGGTGCAGTTCACAATCCTCAAAACTATCTTTAGGATCGTTTTTCTTTTCTTATATTTATTTGCGGCGGGAGAAAATATGGAGGCAGTAGGGACGAACTCTACCGGGTATTTTATGACGCGGTTTTTCTCGATTCGGATATTTTAAATAATGGCTCTGCTATGGCCGTCCGAGTGGATAAATAGTAAAATTAGTTAAAAAACAAGGGCGGCGAGTGCTGCCCTTGTTTTTGTTTTTTTAGGTTTACATAGGTTAGGGGCGTTA
>DALYYK010000416.1:0-2807 GCA_031983305.1 Candidatus Fimivivens sp.
ACGCTTCCGCCGCCCGCCTTGGTTACCGAAATTACAGCACCTCGCTAAAGACGATAATGAATAACGCGCTGAATCTGATGTTTATAAGCTTACGGCAAACCTCCGGCATGCTGGCGGCCATGCAGGCGCGGTGCTATGAAGGCGAAATTCGTTTTCTGCACAGGACATTCCCGCCCAGTGCGATGCAAATCATCACCACCGGTATCATAACAGGGGGCATGGCTATTGTCTGGGTATTGGGCCAAGGCCAAGGAGGGTTTTCATGACTACAGCGCTGCTTAAGCTCGAAAATATTTCATATGCGTATGAAGATCAACCGCCCGCTTTGCAGGATGTTTCGGTGACCATTGCCTCAGGGGAACGCATTGCCGTGATCGGCGGCAACGGGGCGGGGAAGTCCACCTTCTTTTTATGCTGCAATGGCGTGCTGCAACCGCATCAGGGACAGATTTTTCTGCATGGCGATGAGATCCGTCCGAAGAAAAAAGACTTGAATCGCTTGCGGCAGCACGTTGGCATTGTGTTTCAAGATCCAAATCAGCAGTTGATCGGTGCCACGGTGGAGGAGGAAATCTCCTTCGGGCCGATGAATCTGGATCTTAAGCCAAACGAGGTGGCGCAGCGGGTCAATAATGTCATTACGCGCATGGGCTTGGAGACGCTTCGGGAACGGCCGCCCCACTATCTAAGCGGGGGTGAAAAAAGGCGTTTGTCCATTGCGGATGTTCTTGCCATGCATCCCGAGCTTATTATTCTCGATGAACCCACCGCCTTTTTGGACGTCAAAAATAGGCTGCTCTTAGAGCAATCGTTAAACGATCTGCATCTTCAGGGGAAAGCCCTTATGGTTGCGACCCACGACATGGACTTTGCCTACCGCTGGGCGACGAGAGTTTTGGTCTTCCATCAGGGCAGGCTTATGGCCGACAACACGCCCGAAGCGATTTTTGCGGATGCTGATTTGCTCAAAACAGTAGAGGTACGCTTGCCGATGATCTGCGAGCTGACGCCGGTATTGCGCGGAAGGGGACTTCTCGGCGACGTGCAAAGCGTCCCGAAATCGTTGGATGCGCTCATTCATCTGTTGGATTTGCCGTGATCTTTTGCTTGAATATATAAACAAAGCACCCCAATTGTTATTCAGCCATTATGCTGTCTAACAATTGGGGTGCTGTTCATCCGATCAGGACTTAAATTTACTCGACCGCAGCGACCATTTGAATTTCCAGCGGCGCATTTCCGGGCAGGCTGGCACATCCTACAACGGCTCTGGCGCCAATCGCGATGTCGCCCAGCTGCTTGACCAGATAGGCGGTGGCAATATCACCTATTTTAGAATGCTCGGTATACTCCGACACGCCATTGACATAGACGGTCATACTCAGAATCTGCACAATATGCTCACCGGCCACCAAGGTATTCTCCACGGCGGCAAGCACATTGGACGCGGCCTGCTCAATGGCGGCGCGATAGGTTTCGATGGGTTCGTCGGGAGAGATTTTTCCGACCAGCACGAGCTTGCCTTCCTTGCGCGGCGTCATACCCGCGGTGTACACAAATTGATTATAGCGCACAGCCGGTCGGTAATTTCCTTGCGGAATAGGATTGTTACTCATTTTTGCCTCCCAATTTTCTATCCAATATTTTCTTTTTAAGCGAGAGTGATAAAACAGTTCGCATCAAGACCGGCGATAGCGTTCCATAATTTGCAGCAAGCGGTCTATTCCGT
Organism: Candidatus Fimivivens sp.; assembly: GCA_031983305.1. Taxonomy (GTDB): domain Bacteria; phylum Bacillota; class Clostridia; order Oscillospirales; family Ruminococcaceae; genus Yanshouia. The sequence continues at coordinate 1,730 of DALYYK010000416.1, forward strand.
CCACGGCCTTTCGCTTATCCTGAGAGAAGTTGATTCGGAATTCGTTGAGGAATTGCGGCCCAAATTCGGTTCCGGGGGTTACCGCCACATCGGCCAGTTCCCGTACGATCCGAATAAACTGATGCAGCGATACATCCAGCTGCGGCATGGTAACAAAAAGATAGCTGCCGCCGTCGGTCGCTCTGGCCGAGATGCCGGGAACCTTGGCCAGCTTCTCTAAGATGGCGTCACGAATCTCCTGATGCTTGGCGACGCGATGCGCCATCCAGCCTTCGGGCTCGTTAAACCAGGTTTGGAGCGCCGCCTGAGCGTAACCGCTGCAACGCAGCGACATGATAGCCTGTAGCTTCTCCATGCGCTCGATAATCGCGGCTGTACCAAAGGCGACGCCCAGGCGATAACCGCTCAAAGATTCAGTTTTAGAGGGGCCCATAATGGTGATCAGATTCTCAGGAATCTCCTTTTGGGCGCACAAATGGGTATACGTCACTTCGGGGTAGATCTGCCGTGAGTAGAGCTCGTCAACAATTAAAGTAACGTGATACTTTTTAGCTAAAGAAGCGATGGAACAGATCTCCTCATAGGAATAAACACAGCCCACGGGGTTGTTGGGGTTCGAGAAGATGAACAGCTTCACGCCATCCTGAAACGCTTTCTCCAAGGCGGCCAAATCGAGGCCGGCACACCCCTTAGCGTTGAGATAGTCCATGGGCACGGCGACCATCTCACCTTGGAAAAACTCCACCATCTTCCGGTTAGCAAAATAATCGGGCTCCACAATAGCGACTTTGTCGCCGGGCACCATGTTGCTGCCAACCGCCAGAAAAAGCGCGCCTTGCGTGCCGGGCGTAATAATCACATTTTCGGTGGCATTCATTTTGGTGTTTGTAAACTCAGAGAGCTTTTGAGCCACGTCTTCCAAGATGGTTTTTTTTCCGCGATAAGGCGTATAGGCCTGCGCGCCACCCGTCTTTAGCACGCCTTGGGCAAAGGCTTCAAAGCTGCCGGGGATGGGCTCATGCGCATCAACATCACCATGAGAGAAATCCACCGCCGCACCGGGAATTATTTCACCGCG
>DALYYK010000417.1:0-2803 GCA_031983305.1 Candidatus Fimivivens sp.
AGGCGTCATACTGACTGTTTCAGGGATGCTTCTGCTTCCGTTGTGCAAATCCATACTGACGCTGATGCTGTGTTTGGGTTTTATACTCCCGGCTGGTACGGGCGCTGTTGCATACGGCGTCATTATGGGCGCGATCAGCCCCAAAATTCCGCCAAAGGCGTTTTCCGCGGTTTCGGGAATTGTCAATGCAAGCAGCGGTATAGGCAATACCGTTATGTCGCCGATCATCAATTCCTTGATTAAAGCCGACGGTCTGATGCACGGCATGCTGACGCTGTCGATACCGGCGCTTTTGATGCTGCCTGTTTCGATTCTGCTGGGGAAAAAGCCTAAAATAGTTTCCGATACCGCAGACGCCGGGCAGGCCATTCCCAAAGCTGAACAGAGCGCGGCAGGCAGCCTATTCAAAAGGGCTTTCGGCTCAAAAGCCTACTTATATCTCATGATCGGATTCTTTACCTGCGGCTTTCATATGGCGCTGATTACAAACCATCTTCCGACCCAATTTGTTTCGTATGGCTTTTCATCTCAGGCCGCCGCGAACGCATTCTCTATCTACGGCATTACAACCCTTGTTGGCGCGATTACAAGCGGCCAGTTGTGCGGAAAGCTGAGCATGAAAAATATTCTCGGTTTTATTTACGGGATGAGGCCGATAACGATTGTGCTGTTCTTTTTACTGCCCTGCTGGGATTGTCGGGTTCTTCAACGGTTTCGCCTGTTTCCGGAATAATTAATAAGACCTTCGGCGCTAAAAGTATCGCCGCCCTGTTTGGTTTTGTGCTCTTTATACACCAGATCGGCGGTTTTTTAGGCGCCTGGTTAGGCGGTGTGTGCTTTAGCGTGACAGGCAGTTACACGATCATCTGGTCTGTGGATATTTTGCTGAGCACCGTCGCCGCCGGCATCAGCCTTAGGATCAAGGATTGACTGCCCGCGCGCTTGTCAGATAAGGCCCCCTCGTTTTCAAAATGAAAAGGAAGGCCTTAATATAACGAAAGGGAACCGGATTGCTCCGGTTCCCTCTTGTTTTTTGCCGTCTTAAATCCCGTCAAGCCGGGGCTGACACGGCCATAGGCTGCTGCGGTAGTTGGCGCACAACATCACATTTCGGCGTACGCACCATACAATACTGCACAAGATCAAAATGACTGTGCATCATTTCATGCAGCGTAAAGCCGCAATCTGTATAAAACTTCAAATTCTGCGGGTTATGCGTTTCAAGCGTGACCATCAGGCCCTTCTCATCCGCATAATCGAGCAGTGGGCCCAGCAAACGGTGCGCAACGCCCGCACCCTGACATTTTGGATCAACAGCCAGATAGATGATGTGTATCCGCCGTTTGGTCTTCAACCGGTCGAGCCACTCGGAGTTGAGATATTTTCTGCCCGCAAAAAAATTGACCAGCGTACCGAGACTCCAGTCGCCTTTTATAAGGCACATGTCGCTTTTCAGTGCGTAAAACGCTTCGGTGGCGTAATAATGCAGGCGGTTGTACGACGCGGTCTCGTCGTCGAGAATCATCAGTCCATTCATCTCGGGCGAGTCGGAAAACACATCGCAGGTGTCGTACATCTCGTGCACATCGCAATTAAAGAGGCCGGGCAGCGCTTGCAGGCGGACTCTATCCTGCGGTATCAGCTTTTGGTATAGCGGGTCTTTTTCAAAGCATCTGCAAAGTATTTGGATAGCGCGTGGAAGATCTTTCTTTTTTAGACGATATAATCGGTCGGTGTCCAAAATCATCCGGCTTTCCTAAAAATATTTTTACTTTTTTTGATACCGATATTCTATTATACAGCGCTAGTCATCGTCGGGTGTCCAGAGAATAATCCCCTCCTGGCTCGAGTTCTCTTCATCATCGGGCGCGTCGGTCTGATCCGTCTCCTGCGACGGGTCGACTGTTTCTTCGGCGCCGCTGCTTTGAACCGGTGGCTCGCTCTCGGCGGGCGGCGGAGCGGGATGCTTGCGGTTCCACTCGGCCATCGCCTGCTGCTGCGCCTGCCACACCCGAGACTGCACCGCGTCGGAGGCGACATAGCCTTCGGGGTCAAAGCTGCCATAGAAGAAGTCGTTTAGGATGCGGGTGGCTTCTTCACGGTCAAGCATCATCAGGCTGCGGCCGTCGTCGGTGAGCTTTTTGCCGTACATACCCGGAAGCGGCAGCGTCATCTGCTTGAGCTTGACGCCAAAAAATGCGGGCGCTTTGGGAATCAGCCCGGCAATATCGCTCTTGGTCAGGTTGGTCTGTACCATCGGCAGCGCCACATCCAAAAGACGGTCGAGCTGCTTGAGGGTCAAACTTTTGGTCTCATCAATCGCGGCCTGCAACACGTTGCGCTGGCGCTGCACGCGGTGAAAATCGCTGTCGATAAACCGCTGTCGGGCATAGGCGATCGCATCAAACCCGTCGAGGTGGTTTAAGCCCGGCGTGACGCGGTGCTTGGTCGTCGAGTTGGTGTAAATTTCACCGTTTAAGGCGGCGGCCTCGGTCTCGGTCAGCGTGATATCCACGCCGCCGATGGCGTCGATCAAATCCGCCGCGACGCCGACGTTAACCCGCACATAGCGGTAAACCTCGACGCCAAACTGCTCCCGAACTGTTTTGAGCATTGCGTCGGCCCCGCCGTAGGTAAAGACGTGGGTCAGCCAATCTTCTCCTACGCCCTCGACCGGCACGCCGATGGCGCGCTCAAGGCTGACGAGATGCGCCGTGTGGTTCTTAACGTCAAGACTTAGCAGCATACAGGCGTCGGCGCGGGCATTTTCTTTGAGGTCTGCACCAAAATCGCCCAGATCGTT
>DALYYK010000418.1:0-2799 GCA_031983305.1 Candidatus Fimivivens sp.
CCCGAAAGCAAATATGGCGTAAATATTATACCATGCGCCGGTATTCCTTTTCAAGGCATCGTTGAAAAACAGCGATGAAAGGACGGTTTAATAAAATGAGAAGTATTTTGCATGGCCTATATAACGGCACTATTATCCCATGGGAGCGCCGCAACCCGCATAGCGAACAACAGCGTGCGCTGCTGCGCAAAATAGAGGGTGAGGAGCGGTATTTCATGTCGAAAATGTCGCTGGACGATTGCCAGCGGTTTCAGGAACTATCTGATCTGCATGTAGAACTTTCCACCGCCGGAGAAGATAATCTATTCTCCTACGCGTTTACATTGGGCATGCTGCTCGCACTGGAAGTGACAAGTGGGGCAGAGAGGGTTTTTAACAACTAAAAGACCGGCGGCGGGGCGGCGCCATTTAGCACCGCCCCACCCATTGGGCATAATAAAAGCACGGGCCGAAGCCGCTGTGGCCTCGACCCGTCTGTTTTGATCCCTCAAGTTATTTAGCCCTGACCAACTCAATCGCTTCTTTGCCGCTCATGTGTTCAATCGTCAGCGCAAGAAGGCACACCGCGCCAAATTCCTTATCGATCACCTGCTCATGGCGGCTATCCCCTTGATCGGAGGAATATTTTTGTGCTAAAATTTTAAGCGCCTGCCTTCTTTCGGCATCGTCGGTCAGCACGCGGGTTCTGCCGAACACAATCACGCTGCGAAAATAGCTGGTGTATTCCGCCGACACAACGTCGTCCTTGTCAATGACACAAAACGAGACTTTTTCGTTTCTGACGATCGCGTCAAGCTTGTGGCCGGTTTTGGCGCAGTGAAAGAGCAGCGTATTGTCGTGGTAGACATAGCTGAGCGGTACGGCATACGGATAGCCGTCGTCGCCCGACACGGCCAGCACGCCCGATGTTCCGCGATTTAAAATCGCGATGTTTTCTTCCAACGATAAAACCTGCTTTTTGCGGCGCATTTCTCTGAACATATCGATACCTCTTTTAATGAATTCAAATGCGCCGCCTATTGGCGATGCGCAAATTGTATTTTAATTGACCGCGCCAAAAGCGCGCGGCCGTTTTAATAAAACAGCTTGCTGTTTTATTAGCGGCGACCATTTATATATTAATAAAAAAAGCCCGCCACCCATTCCTTCAACGGCCTAACGGAATGGATGAGAGGCGGCTGCCCGGCGGCAAATTCCATATTCAGCATAGCATAAAAATACCGGATTTTCAACTGTAACAATGAACGCTAAAACGGCGCATCGCATAACATGCCTTTACAAGCTTGATCCGGGCGTCTGACGGCAAAATCATATCCCGCTGTTTATTGAGACCCTGTGCATAATCGATCTTTGTCCCGCCGTATACTGTATCCAGTAATGCCGAAGCCCCGCTTTTTAGCGGGATATTCGCATCAAGGGGGGAATTTGCGTGTTTTGCCGTGCGAACGATCTGCGCTGCAAGGATGTTGTAAACGTCAAAAACGGCTGCCGCATCGGCTGCGTTTGCGATTTTGAAATCGATCTTTCCTGCGCGCGCATCAATGCGCTGATCATATATGGCCGCTGGCGTTTGTTCGGCCTCTTGGGCAGGCGCAAGGACATCGTCATCCGTTGGTGCGATATTCAGCTGATCGGCGAGGATACGATTTTGGTCAACTTCGATATGCCCAACGTGCGCCGCCGCGGTCCGCGCCGATGAAAAACGGCATAAAATGCGCTGAATTCTCAAAAAACTTCTTGCTTTTTATTTTTTGTAATGATATAATTTAACAGCCAAAACACACACGCAACGTTATGAACCCGTCGGTGCTCGCAAAGAGTAGGAGGGTTTAAAATTAAAAGCGCTGCGGCGGTTTTTAACCGAAGGAGGAATTTTTTATGGCAGTTGTATCTATGAAGCAGCTTCTCGAAGCAGGTGTTCACTTTGGACATCAGACCCGTCGCTGGAACCCCAAAATGGCGCCCTATATCTTCACCGAGAGAAACGGCATCTACATCATCGATCTGCAGAAGACGGTGAGAATGCTGGAGGACGCTTATTCGTTCGTCCGCGATGTCGCTTCCAACGGCGACACCGTTCTTTTTGTCGGCACCAAGAAGCAGGCTGGCGACAGCATCCGTGAAGAGGCCGAGCGCGCGGGCATTCACTATGTCAACGCGAGATGGCTCGGCGGCATGCTCACCAACTTCAAGACCATTCGCCGCAGAATTGAGCGCCTCAACCAGCTGCGCCAGATGGAATCGGACGGCACCTTCGAGCGTCTGCCCAAGAAGGAAGTCATCAAGCTCAACCTCGAGATCGAGAAGCTTGAGAAGTTTCTCGGCGGCATCAAGGAGATGAAGAAGCTGCCCGGCGCGCTGTTTATCGTCGATCCCCGCAAGGAGCGCATCGCTGTTTCTGAAGCCAGAAAGCTCGGTATTCCGATCGTTGCGATCGTCGACACCAACTGCGATCCCGATGAGATCGACCACATCATCCCCGGCAACGACGACGCCATCCGCGCCGTTAAGCTGATCGCTCAGACCATGGCCAGCGCCTATATCGAGGGCAGACAGGGCGTCGACGCGCCCGCCGAGGCCGCCGCTGAGTAAGACTTAAGGAATTTTGGATGCCCGAGCTGATGTTCGGGCATCTTATCTGAATAGAAGAATAAACTTGGAGGGTTTAATATGGCTTTTACAGCAAAAGACGTGGCGACGCTGCGTGAGAGAACCAACTGCGGCATGATGGATTGCAAAAAGGCACTGACCGCTTCTGACGGCGATATGGACAAGGCGATTGAATTCCTGCGCGAAAAG
>DALYYK010000419.1:0-2796 GCA_031983305.1 Candidatus Fimivivens sp.
ATCATGTTTCGGCAATCTACGATATCGGCTATCAGATGGACGAGGATGACCGTTAAGTCGATTTCAACGAGGCGCTGGCCGATTCGCTGCCCTACGGCGAGACGGTCTATTATCCGCTGTTCTATCAGGACTCGGGCGGTATTTTGGTCGGCGTGCATGAAAGCGCCGCCACCAAGAGCATTAAGATCAAAGCCGACTGGGAAGAAGGCTCTTCTTATATCGACAAGCTGTCAGTGATTAAAAAGCGTTATATCAACGCAAACCAGCTAGCCGGCAATATCGAATTTGTCGACAACAGATATTGCTACTTCCTCGCGATAACGGCTAAGACGCGCTCTACGACCACGACCGCCACGCACGATGTTCACGGTACCGTTAAGCTGCGCAAAACCAGCGGCGACAGCGAATACCGTTTTGATTATGACGACATCGACTATCTTAATGTCGACTTTGAGGTGGGGTACAGCGCTCCGGAGGACAGCAACGTCATCCCGATCACGCCCGCGCTATTCGTCCCGGGGCAGGACTTTGATGAGTACGACGAGGAAACCTTCGATTTTGAGGCGGATTCTCACAGCTATTTTGTGGTGAACACCAACAGCCAGAAAAAAATCGTGCTCGGTATGAACACCGATTATGATGACGCCATCGCCGACAAGTATCCTCAGGCCAATCTGGATTTCTTCAACGGAAACGGTGCGGCCTTTAACCGGATCGGCTACCTCTATCTATACGCCGACCGTGGCAGCTATGTCTATGTGATTGAAAATAACAATACCCTTAAAAAGATCAGCGCATCTTATGATTCTTATGATGATGCCTTTGTCATCCGCACCCGAACGCTCGGGCGTTATGTCGTCTCGGATATTAAGCTAAATGTCGCCGATAAGAACCCCAGCTCCGGCGATGAGGATACAGCCGTCATCTACGACAACGACACCCAGACCAACTACAACCCCGGTACCGGTGGCTATGGCTTTGACGATATTGCCTACAGTACGCCCGCGCCGGCGCAAACCCCGGCCGTCGCCAATAACGCGGCGGCGACGACGCCTGCCGTCACCGGCAGTGCTGCTGTTTCCACCGGCGCTGAAAAGTCCGCCCCCCCGACGCCGCAGCAGGAAGAAGCGCAGCCCGAGGAAGATGGCCCGACCATTATCGGCACCACCCAAAAGGCCAATGATAAGCTGGCCGCCCCCGCCGTGACCGATCCGGCCAACGACACCGGCGGTGCGGCAACCGCGTTTGACTACCGCCGGCTGGCGATGATTATATGCAGCGCCGGCGCCATTCTTTCGCTGATCGGTTTAGCGATCTGCGGGCTGGTTGCCTTTAATCGCTCGAGAACAAAGTATTATTGATCATGCGGTTTGTCCATTAAAACGCTTAAGCATTTATAAAGCCGATGCCTGCGGGCGTCGGCTTTATTGTTTCTTAACGCTGAAGGCAAGCCCTCGCGCGGTGGAACCCGTGCGTTGACTGCGGCATTTGCGCCAAATAGCGTGACAGCACGGTTAAACGGTAAAATTTGCATAAATTATTGTAAAAAACCGGCATTGACTATACAATAGTTCTAAAGGATTCCTGCGGAGGGTACGATCATGCAGCTCTTAAAATGTAAAATGTGTGGCGGAGATATCCGAACGGCGGAAAACCAAACCTATGGCACCTGCGACAGCTGCGGCAGCGTTGTGACCCTGCCGCAAATCAGCGATGAGCGCCGGGCCAATCTGTTTAACCGCGCCAACTATTTCCGCCAGACCAACCAATTTGATAAAGCGATCGCCGCCTTTGAGAGAATCCTCGAGGAGGATGACCGGGACGCCGAGGCGCATTGGGGCGTCGCGCTGTCGCGGTATGGCATCGAATATGTCGAGGACCCACAAAGCCACGCGCGCCTCCCGACCTGTCACCGCATGCAGACGACCGCCATTCTCGCCGACCCTGATTATCTCGCAGCGGTACAGCACGCGCCGGACGGCTATTCCCGCACGCTTTATGAGCAGGAGGGTCAGCGCATCGCCCAGCTGCAAAAAAAGATTTTTGCCATCTCTCAGCGCGAGGAGCCGTATGACGTTTTTATCTGCTACCGCGAGACAGGAGAAAACGGCGGCAGAACAAAAGAAAGCGTGCTGGCGCAGGAGCTTTATTACGAGCTGGCCGAGATGGGCAAGCGCGCCTTCTTTGCGCGGATCACGCTGGAATCAAAGCTGGGCACCGAGTATAAGCCGTATATCTTCGCCGCGCTGGGCAGCGCGCGGGTCATGCTGGTAATCGGCACCAGTCCCGAAAATTTTAACGCTGTCTGGGTTAAAAACGAATGGTCGCGTTTTTTGGAGCTGGTCAAAAGGGATCGCCGCCGCCAGATCGTTCCCTGCTACCGCGATATGGACCCCTACGATCTGCCGGAGGAGCTGTCGGTCTATCAAAGTCAGGATATGTCCAAGCTTGGCTTTATGCAGGACCTGCTGCGAGGCATTGAAAAGATATTAGGCGCGGCCTCTCCGGGGCCGGAGCCGGTCACCGGCGACCGAGACGAGCCGCCCGACGACGCGTCAGCCCCGACCTTTGAGTCGCTGACCGAGCGCGGCGAGCTGTTTTTGGAGGACATGGAGTTCCTAAAAGCCGATCAATATTTTGAACGCGCGCTGGATATTAACCCCCGCTACGCCCGCGCTTACATAGGTAAGCTCTGCGCGGCCCTGCGCTGCCCCTACGAAAAGGATTTGGCACAGGTCAAAAACAGACTGGACAGATACAAGGATTTTGAAAAGGCCGTTCGGTTTGCGGATGACG
>DALYYK010000420.1:0-568 GCA_031983305.1 Candidatus Fimivivens sp.
TGATGCCCGATTTTGAGCTTTGCACTGGTGCGGCAGGCTGCCGGCCAGCCTGCCGCCTGATTGGCCTTGTGACAAAATAAGCGCATAAAAGGCAAAAGGCCGCCTTGACGGCGGACTTTTGTGTGTGAGGAACTTGTTCCTGTCAGATCGGGAACTCCGAAGGGCCCTGTGCAGTTGGAGAGCTGGAAGAGGCCATGCGGATTTAGTGGGGGACGAACCACAACCGATCAAGCAGGACATGAAGGATTTCTGAATTGATTTTAACAGAAATTTCACATAAAAGCAAGCAGTAAATTGAGAAAAAATTTGCACGCAGCCTCGAAAGAAGGCGTATAAAACGCATCATGTTTACCGTTTAAGCGTGGAATTCTCAAAATAACGAAAAGGCCGGCTACAAGCGTATATTGGGGGAAAAGCAGCATACTTTAACACACCCAACGTGCATTTTCAAAAAGGAGGATGGGGCATACCCCATCCTCCTAAAAGCTTATTTTTACTGATTCTGCTGCTTGGCGGCAAGCGCCTCGAGCACCTCGCGGCGGGAGAGATTAATTCTGCCTTGCGAGTC
>DALYYK010000420.1:578-2781 GCA_031983305.1 Candidatus Fimivivens sp.
CAATTTCAGTGACCTTAACCAGAATCTCGTCGCCGACCGTAACTACATCCTCAACCTTCTCAACGCGTTTGGTGTCGAGCTTCGAGATGTGCACAAGGCCTTCCTTGCCGGGGGCAATCTCGACGAACGCGCCGAACGCCATCAGGCGGGTGACCTTGCCCTTATAGACAGCGCCGACCTCGGGATCCATCGCGATGGTCTTGATAACCTGAATGGCGCGGTTGGCGTCGTTGATGTCAATCGCCGAGACGAACACGTTGCCGTCGTCCTCAATGTCAATCTTGCAGTTGCACTCGGCGGTAATCTTCTGGATCACCTTGCCGCCCGAACCGATAACCTCGCGGATCTTGTCGGGGTTGATCTTGAGCGTCAGCATCTTGGGCGCGTACTTCGAGAGCTGCTCACGCGGGGCGGGCAGCGCCTTGAGCATGACTTCATCAAGGATATACAGTCTGGCCTCGCGGGTCTTCTCGAGCGCCTCGCGAATGATGTCAAAGGTCAGGCCGTCGATCTTGATATCCACCTGAATGGCGGTGATGCCGTTGTGGGTGCCGGCGACCTTAAAGTCCATATCGCCAAAGAAATCCTCAACGCCCTGAATGTCAACCATCGTGATCCAGCGGTCGCCCTCGGTGACAAGACCGCAGGAGATGCCCGCGACGGGCGCCTTGAGCGGCACGCCCGCGTCCATCAGCGATAGGGTGGAGGCGCAGATAGAAGCCTGCGAGGTCGAACCGTTCGAAGAGGTGATCTCCGACACGATGCGGTAGGCGTAGGGGAACTCCTCCACGGGGGGAATGACCGGCAGCAGCGCCTTTTCAGCCAGTGCGCCATGGCCGATCTCGCGGCGGCCGGGGCCGCGAGAGGGGCGGGTCTCACCCACCGAGTAGGAGGGGAAGTTATACTGGTGCATATAGCGCTTGGAATCTTCCGCGCCGATGCCGTCGAGAATCTGGGCCTCAGAAACCGCGCCCAGCGTTGTGATGGTCAGGCACTGGGTCTGGCCGCGGGTGAACAGCGCCGAGCCGTGCACGCGCGGAATCAGGCCAACTTCAGAGGCCAGCGGACGGATCTCGTCAAGCTTTCTGCCGTCGACGCGCTTGCCGTCGTCGAGCAGCCAGCGGCGCACGACAAACTTTTGCAGCTTGTAGATCGCTTCGTCGAGCTGATAGGCCAGCTCAGGCATTTCGGCCTCGAATTTTTCTTTGATCTCAGCAACGACAGGGGCGAGGCGCTCTTCGCGCACGTTCTTGTCGTCGGTATCCAGCGCAAAGCGCACGCGCTCAACGGCGAATTCCTTGACTGCCTCAAACAGGTCGTGGTCCACCTCAACCTCGGTGTAGGCGATCTTCGGCGCGCCGATCTCGGCCTTAACATCCGCGATAAACTGCGCGATCTTGGCCATTTCCTTGTGGCCCTCAAGGATGGCGTTCATGACAAGCTCATCGGGAACCTGATTCGCGGCCAGCTCGATCATGCAGACCTTGCTGACGTCGCCCGCAATGGTTAAGAGCATCTCGCTCTTTTCGCTGTCGGCTTCGCCGGGCATGAGCACCGGCTTGCCGTCGATCAAACCGACGGCGATGCCCGCAAGCGGGCCGCCCCACGGAATATCCGAGATCGACAGGCAGAACGACGCACCGATCATGCCGCAAATCTCGGGCGAGCAGTCGGGGTCAAACGAGAGCACGGTCATAACGATGGTGACGTCGTTTCTCAAATCCTTGGGAAACAAAGGACGCATGGGGCGGTCGACCAGACGCGACGCCAGCACGGCGCGGTCAGAGGGACGGCCCTCACGGCGCAAAAACGAGCCGGGGATTTTTCCAGCGGCGTAAAGTTTTTCTTCAAAATCGACCGAAAGCGGGAAAAAGTCGATGCCCTCACGGGGCTTTTGGCTCATGGTGACGTTGACCATGACGGTGGTTTCGCCGTAACGGACAATGCAAGCGCCGTTTGAGAGCATACCGATTTTGCCGACCTCAAAGCTCAGGGGACGCCCTGCAAATTCGGTCTCAAAAATTTTGTGTTGGAATAACAATGATTTCTCCTCCTTAAAAATGTTCGTCATTGCATCCCGGCGCGCCGACCGCTTTTAGCGATGAAGCCAGCCCTTGACTTTTACTGCTCAAAGGCTCGATTCACGGCTAAAGGGGTCTGAGCACGGCGCGGAACGCGCTGCTTTGCACAGGAAGGCAGACGC
>DALYYK010000421.1:0-2779 GCA_031983305.1 Candidatus Fimivivens sp.
TAGCCCTAAACGCGTCGAACATCATTTGGGCCGGGGCACTGACGCCCGTCCAAAGCTTAATCTGTTCGAGCCCCTGATAGATCACCATGCCAAGGCCGTTGAGCGTTTGGCAGCCGACGGCTTCAGCCTCCCTCAAAAAGCGGGTTTTCTCGGGCTGATAGACAGCATCATAGCAGAGCTGATGCGGTTGAAAGCAGGGCCGTTCCATGGGGGTTTCATCCTCGTGGGGCGCCATGCCGATTCCGCTGAGATTAAGCAGCGCATCCGCCTGCCGGATATAGCCGTACATCCGCTCGGTTTCTCCAATATCCACCGCAATAGCCTTGCTTGGGAAGTGCCGGTTGATCTCTTCGGACAGACGGTCGCACATGCCAAACGGCGAGGCGATAATGAGCTGCCCCGCGCCGCGGCGCGCCAGTTCGAAGCAAACCGCGCGGGCCGCGCCGCCCGCCCCAAAACTGAAAAAGGTTTTGTTGGCAATATCCAGACGACCCTCCTGCTCCAGTGACCGGATGCAGCCGATGCCGTCGGTGTTATAACCAATAAACTTTCCGTCTTGGATCAACACGGTATTGCAGGCTCCCATCAGCGCGACACTGTCGTCTTGTGCGTCAAGATATTGCAGGACGGTTTCTTTATACGGCTTGGTAATGGCAAAGCCGGCAAAATTCATGGCGCGTATGCCTGTTAGAACGTCGGACAGCGCCTGTGGGGTCTCGACCTCGATGGGTAAATAGAAGTAATCGAGACCGGCTTGCTCATAGACGCGGTTCTGGAGCAGGTAAGAAGCGGATTGACGCAACGGCGTCCCCAGTAAAGCGATCATTTTAGTATCGACGGTAATATAGCGCATCATATGTCTTTCCTCGTTTGCTAAACATCGCTACACCGCGCCGTGTTGAGAAGAAAACAGCTTTTCATCCCGGCGATGACGCCAGTTCTTGTACCATTTGGACTGGGTTATCGACAAAAACACGATAAGCGCAAACAGCACGATAGAAATGGGGCTCGTAAAAATGCTGGCCAGCATACCGAGAATCGAGCCCTCAAGCATGACGCCGCGACGGTAGTTTTCTTCAAACAGCGTGGTCAGAATAATGCCCAGCACGATGGGGGCGATCGGATAGTTGTAGCGTTTTAAAAAGTAGCCAATAATGCCAAAGCCGAACATCCAGAAAATATCGTAGATACTGTTGCGGATGGCAAATGCGCCGATGACCGACAGCACCAAAATGGTAGGCATCAAAATGGCTTTTGGAATCTCCACGATTTTAGTAAAGACCTTGATACCCGTCAGGCCGAACACGAGCAAAAAGATGGAGGCCAGCAGCAGGCAGGAGACGATCAGATAAAACAGGTCGGGCGTGGCGGTAATCAGGTTAGGGCCGGGGCGCAAGCCGTGGATGGTCAGAGCGCTGATGATGACGGCGGTAACGGCGTCGCCCGGAATGCCGAGTGTCAGCATCGGGATGAAAGCGCCGCCGATAGCGGCGTTATTGGCCGATTCGGGCGCGATAATGCCCTCTACCGCGCCTTTTCCGAACGGAGCGGTGGGCTTGCGCACCGAACGCTTGGCCTGATCGTAGCTTAGCAGAGCCGCAATGTCGCCGCCCGCACCGGGCAGTGCGCCGACCAGCACGCCGATGATCGACGAACGCAGCGTCAGCGGCAAATGCTTGAGCATTTCGGACCAGGAGGGAATAATCTTATCAATTTTTTGTTTAACGGGGGTGGCTTTAAGGTCGGTAAGCTGAACAAGCGCTTCAGACGCGCCAAACAGACCGATCATCGCGACGACATAATCGACGCCTGAGTTTAAATAGACGATGTCGAAGGTAAAACGCTTGACGGCGGTTTGTCCGTCCACGCCGACACAGCCCAGAAAAATGCCGATGGCGCCGGCGATGAGGCCAAACTTTACCGAGCGGGCGCACAAAGAGCCGACCATCATCAGGCCCATAATTGCCAGCATCAGGTAGTCGACCGAGTGGAAATTGACCGCCAGGCGCGCGACCAGCGGCGCGCAGGTGGCGAGCGCAAGAACGCCCAACAGGGTGCCCACCACCGACTGGGTTGTGGCAATGCCCATCGCCTCTCCGGCACGGCCTTGCTTGGCAAGCTCATAGCCGTCAAGCGTGGTCGCGACAGCTGCGGGCGCACCCGGAATATTAAGTAGAATAGCGGAACGCGATCCGCCGAAAACGGCGCCGACAAATACGCCGATCATAACGGCTAAAGCGCTGTGGGTTTCCCAGCCGAAGGTGAAAGAGACCAGCAGCGATACCGCCATGGTGCCTGACAGGCCGGGGATGGCGCCCACATACACACCGGCGCAGGTGCCGACGGCAACGAGAAAAATCAGCAGCGGTTCACGAAATATGACCGCCAAATGATACCATACACTCATATTTTACCTCCGGATCAGGGGAATATAACGCCGAACAATACGCGGAAGACCAGGACAATAAACGCCATGACCACCGCTGTCCAGAGTAAGTTTTTGATAAAATCTTTTTTTGATAGATAGCACATACCGCCATACAAGAAAAGCGGTGTGGCAATATAAAAGCTCAGGCCAAAGAACAGTGCCGCGCAATAACCAAAAATAATGGCCAGCATGACCGCGGCGTCGAGCGGGAACGCATAATGCAGTCCCTGAAGGAGTTGCGCCTTCTTATCCTTGAGCCCGCTGAGCGGCGAGGTCAGCTTCCGGTTTTCAAAAATAGCCATCAGCGCCAGAATAACCCATAACCCTGTCACGAACAGCGGCAGAGCGCCC
>DALYYK010000422.1:0-2769 GCA_031983305.1 Candidatus Fimivivens sp.
GCCTGAAACTGGTCGGTCTCATACGATTCGTTGCCGCATTTTGGGCATCTCCAGCTATGGTTCATCGCACATCGCTCCTTATCTCTGGCGCTCTTTCATCGCGCGGTCAATATCGCGCTTTGCGTCGCGCTTGGCCATATCCTCGCGCTTGTCGTAAAGCTTTTTGCCGCGGCAAAGCCCCAATTGCAGCTTAACCAGCGAGCCCTTAAAGTAGAGCGACAGCGGAATAAGCGTATAGCCCTGTTGCCGCACCATGCCGTAGAGGCGGTTGATTTCGCGGCGGTGCATCAAAAGCTTGCGCTCGCGCATGGGGTCTTTGTTGAATATGTTGCCCTTCTCATAGGGGCTGATATGCATCTGCTTGACAATCAGCTCGCCGGTGCCGATATCCACCCAGCTATCCTTCAGATTCACGGTGCCGGCCCGCAGACTTTTGACCTCGGTGCCGCTTAGGGCGATGCCGGTCTCAAAGCTTTCGTCCACAAAGTATTCGTGCCGCGCCTGACGGTTGGCTGCGATGGTTTTCGTGTCCTTCTTTTCCGCCATGTCGGCACCTCCTTTATTGCGAAACTACAAAATCATGCCTTCTTAAATACCCAGAGCCGGTTAACGATAAAGCCGACCGCCAGCGTTACGGCGGTAGCGCCAAGCTTTGAAATCAGCTTGCCGTACCCCAGCTGCGCGCCCAGCCACAGCACACCGAGGCTTAACAGCAGCAAACTGAGATTCACCACAATAAAGCGAAGCATCTGCGCGCTGAAAAAGCGCTTTTGGCTGCCAAAGGTCCAGCTTCGGTTGACAATGTAGCTGTTGAGCATGCCGCAAGAATAAGAAACGACCTGCGACAGATAAACATCTACGCTTAAATATGATAACACCAAGAACACCCCGTAGTCAACCAGCGTATTCATGACACCCGTTAAGCCAAATTTTATAAACCGTCCTATTTCGCCTGAAAACAGCTTTTTCGCAACCTTCAACCTCCCCGGATACAAACCGGTCGGCAGCTTATCTCCCCGCCCGGTTTACATCTCGTTTCTGCCCTCGAGCGCGCGGCAGAGCGTGACATCGTCGGCAAACTCGAGATTGCCGCCCACCGGAATGCCGTACGCCAGACGCGACACCTTAATGCCCAAGGGCTTAATCAAGCGCGAAAGATACATCGCGGTCGCCTCGCCCTCCACGGTGGGGTTCGTCGCCATGACCACCTCGCGCACGCCGTCGTCAAGGCGCGAGAGCAGTTCCTTGACGGTGAGCTGATCAGGGCCGATGCCATCCATCGGCGAGATCAGTCCATGCAGCACATGATACAACCCATTATACTCGCGCATGCGCTCGAATGCCATCACATCGCGCGGGTCAGCAACGACGCAAATGATTGAACGGTCGCGCGCTTCGTTCTCACAGATTGCGCATTTTTCGCTGTCCGCAAGGTTCTGGCAGACGGTGCAGCGCTTAATGCTGCGGCTGGCCTCGAGCAGCGCCGCCGAAAAATCGCGGGCGTACTGCTCGGGCTGGCTCAGCACATAAAACGCGAGGCGCTGGGCCGTTTTTCGGCCTATTCCGGGCAGGCGCGCAAACTGCTCGACAAGCTTTGCAAGAGACGCAACCTGATACGCCATAGCCTAGAATAGGCCGGGCATCCCGGGCAGATTTAAGCTGCCGGTGATCTTACCCATCTCGTCGTTGGTCAGGTCTTCAACGGTGCGAATCGCCTCGTTGACCGCCGCCATGATAACGTCCTGAAGCATTTCAATATCGTCGGGGTCGACGATTTCGGGTTTGATATTGAGCGCCTTGAGCTCCTTCTTGCCGTTCATAACCACTTCGACCATACCGCCGCCCGAGGTCGTGGTAAACTCACGCTCCTCAATCTCGGCCTGCTTTTGGGCGAGCTCCTCCTGCATTTTCTGCGCTCTGCGCATCAGGTCCTTCTGGTTCTGGGGGCCGCCGCCCATTCCTGCGGGAAGTCTTGCTTTCATATGAGAATTCTCCTATTCAATCGTTATATTTGACGCATCGCCAAGTGATTCTATAAGCTTTTCGAGCGGATCCTCCTGAGGAACCTCCTGCTCGGGCGGGCGGTAGGGGCCAAGCCCGCACCGGTCTCCCGTCACTTCAAAGATCGCCTGTTTGATGCTGTTTTTAGTATATTCATTGTCACGCAGCATTTCAAGCACAACAGGGTTTGAAACGTCGATGAGCACCTGCTTGCCGTTAAAATACGCCTTCGTACCGCGCATCATCGCATAGATTGAGAGATTGATTTTCGCCAGCCGCTCAAGCACCTGCGGCCAAGGACCAAACGCCGCCACGCCGTCTGAAGGCGGGGTGTAAGCGACGGGGGGCGGGGACGCCACCTCGGCGGGCGGCAGAGGCGGGGGTTCCGCGTCAAACAGCGCTGCGGATGTCGGCTGCACAACGGACTGCATGGGCTCTGGCGTTTTTGCCGTCACCGGGACTGCCGCTGCAGGCTCAGGCCTTGCGATAACCGGAGGCGCGGCGGCAGCGGATGCCGCAAAGCTCCCGTTGCGCAGTGCCGACTCAAGCGCTTCAATGCGTTTGAGCAACGCCTGATGGCCGGTGCGGGCCACCGGCTCGCACAGCGTTACGAGCGCCAGCTCAAGCTCGGCGTGCTTCATCGGACTTTTGGCGATGCGCGCCGCCGTCTCTTGCAGCACCGACAGGCTGT
Organism: Candidatus Fimivivens sp.; assembly: GCA_031983305.1. GTDB lineage: Bacteria > Bacillota > Clostridia > Oscillospirales > Ruminococcaceae > Yanshouia. Next base: position 2,693 of record DALYYK010000422.1, read on the forward strand.
GCAGCAGGTCGGTCAGCGTTGTCTTCTGCACCTGCGCGCGCAGGTGCGGCAGCTCAGAGGGCAGGCAGTCGAGCAGC
>DALYYK010000423.1:0-2768 GCA_031983305.1 Candidatus Fimivivens sp.
GCCAGAATAACTTACGGAGGGGATATCATGAAAAAAGCACGGCCAATCATGGTGCAGGGAACGATGTCCAACGCGGGCAAAAGTCTTGTCGCGGCGGGCCTTTGCCGCGTTTTTATGCAGGACGGCTACCGCGTCGCTCCTTTTAAAAGCCAGAATATGGCGCTCAACAGCTTTGTAACGCTTGACGGGCTCGAAATGGGGCGCGCGCAGGTGACACAGGCGCAGGCGGCAGGGCTTGAGCCGGATATCCGCATGAACCCGATTTTGCTCAAGCCCACAACCGACGTGGGCAGTCAGGTGATTCTGCACGGCGAGGTGGTCGGTAACATGTCGGCAGCGGAATATTTTAAATATAAGCGCACGCTGCGCCCCGAGGTGCTGCGCGCCTACGATTCACTGGCCGCCGAGCAGGATATCATCGTCATAGAGGGCGCGGGCAGCCCGGCGGAGATCAACTTGAAATCTGAGGATATCGTCAATATGGGCATGGCGCAGATGGCGAACGCGCCGGTGCTGCTGGTGGCGGATATCGACCGGGGCGGCGTGTTCGCGAGCATCTATGGCACCGTCGCGCTATTAGAACCCGAGGAGCGCAGCCGGATCAAGGGGATTATTATCAATAAATTCCGGGGCGACAAGGCGATTTTGCAGTCGGGCATCGATATGATCACCGAGCTGACCCATATTCCGGTGTTGGGTGTACTGCCTTATTTAAACATTGATCTTGAGGATGAGGATAGCTTGACCGACCGCTTTTCCCGCGCGCCGGGCGAGCGCTGCCCGCTGGATATCGCGGTCGTGCGGCTGCCGCGCATCTCAAACTTTACCGATTTTGACGCGCTGGCGCGCCACCCTTCGGTGGGGCTGCGCTATGTCGGCGTGGTGTCCGAGCTGGGCAGCCCCGATCTGGTTATTCTGCCCGGCAGCAAAAGCACGATGGCCGACCTGCTGTGGCTGCGCCAGAATGGGCTTGAGGCGGCGATCAAAAAGCTGGCGGCTGCCGGCACGCCGGTGGCGGGTATCTGCGGCGGCTACCAGATGCTGGGTGAGCTGCTCAAGGACCCCTATAATGTCGAGGGCGGCGGCGAGCTGCGCGGCATAGGGCTTTTAAACGCCGAGACGGTGTTTTCTCCCGAGAAGATACGCACCCGCGTCAGCGGTAAGGTCAACACGCTGACCGGCGCGCTCGCGGCGCTCTCTAACACCGAGCTGTTCGGGTATGAAATCCACATGGGCAACACAGCGCTGCGCGGCGGCACCCGGCCCTTTGCGGTGCTTGAGGGCGGCCTCGCCGATGGCGCATTCTATGAGCATATCTTCGGCAGCTATGTGCACGGGCTGTTTGACGGCGCGCTGGGCCATGCGCTGGTCAATTTGCTGCTGACGCGCAAGGGTTTTTGCACTGAAGAGGTACAGCCGATCAGTGCCGCCCAGCATCGGGAGCAGCAGTTCGATTTACTGGCCGCAGCGATTCGGGAGAGCTTTGATATGGCGGCCATCTATAAAATCATTGAGGAGGGTGCGTGAATGGACAGGGGACGGGTTCATTTTTATTACGGCGACGGCAAGGGCAAAACCACGGCGGCGTTGGGGCTTGCCCTGCGGGCGCTGGGCTGCGGCAGACGGGTTGTGCTGGTCCAGTTTTTAAAAAACACCCCCTGCGGTGAGCTGATAGCGCTTCAATGCCATGACCATATCACGGTGCTGCGCGGCAAGGCGGGCGCGCATTTTACCTTTGCGATGACCGAGGACGAACGGCAACAGACCAAGGCGATTCACGAGGAGAATTTTGCGCGGGCGATGGCGCGCGTACAGTCGGGCGCATGCGACCTGCTGATTTTAGATGAGGTCACCGACGCGCTGCAAACCGGTTTGCTGGATGAAAACCTTCTACGCACCGCTGTGTGCGAGAAACCCTGTGAACTGGAACTGGTGCTAACCGGTCATCGGCCGATCGAATGGATTGTGGAGGCTGCCGACTATGTCACCGAGATGAAAAAGCACAAGCACCCGTTTGACTGCGGCGTGCCTGCGCGCGAGGGGGTGGAATTTTGACCGATTGGAGAGCGCTGCCGCCCGCTGAGATTGAGCGACGCAGTTTTGAGATTATCACCGAAGAGCTGGGCGAAACGAACTTTTCACCTGTCGAGTTGCTGGTGCTCAAAAGGGTCATACACACGACAGCCGACTTTGAATATGCCAAGACGCTGTATTTTTCAGAGAACGCGGCCGAATGGGGCATCGACCTGCTGCGGCGCGGGGCGCATATTCTTACCGACACGAATATGGCTAAATCGGGCATTAACAAAGCCGCCTTGGCAAAGCTGGGTAGCGAGGTGCACTGCTTTATGGCAGATGAGGCGGTGGCCCGGCAGGCAGTGGCACAGGGCATTACCCGGGCCTCTATCAGCATGGAAAAAATAACCGTGCTGCCCCGTCCGCTGATTGTCGCGGTGGGCAACGCGCCGACAGCGCTGCTGCGGCTGCACGAGTTAGCGGGCAAAGGCATTTTGCCCCCCGATCTGATTATTGCCGCGCCCGTGGGGTTTGTGAATGTCGTTGAGAGCAAGCAGGTGATCGAGCAGGGAAACACGCCCAGCATCGTCGCCCGGGGCCGCCGCGGCGGCAGTACCGTCGCGGCGGCGATCTGCAACGCGCTGCTGTACGAGGCGGTCAGACGGTTGGAAGGCGGTATGTAAGCGCTCGATAGCTCCCAACAGGGTCCATCCTGACGGCAGCTATTCCGTCCTGTTACGAGATACGACCCG
>DALYYK010000424.1:0-2749 GCA_031983305.1 Candidatus Fimivivens sp.
GCGGGGAATCTCCGTAAGGGGGATTTCTCCGCTCAAATCTGGAGTAGAGAAATGGAAAAGCAGCACGTAATCAATCTGACGAAGTTCAAGGCTACTGCCGAGATGGAACGTTTCGGCGTTCACGATTTGTCGGATTGGAAACAGTTTCAGGAAATCCGAGATCTTCTGTATTTCCCGACCCCTCCCTCGCCGGAGATTATCACCAGTCGCGTTGAGCGCCTGGGTGAGATCGCCCTGCAGGAGGCTAAGAAAACGGGTGCGGTTGACGTTCTGGTCGCCTGCCCGCCTTGGATGAACGCTACGCTTTGCCGTGAGCTTCTGTATCACGGCCTCAAGCCAGTGGTGTCTTTCACCAAGAAAAACCTTGAACAGGGACATGTCCTTGTTTCTCTTGTAGCAGCTGCATAAGCCGCAACAAATAACCAACCTACCCATCGGGGGAGATATCCCCTATGGGAGTTCTCCGTCTTTGGGCAACTTGCTTTTGAGAATGGAGAAATAAAATGCAACTGAATATCCAAGTTGGAATGAAAGAGTTTGGCTTCCAATCCGATGCAACTGCGCCGGCTTTTTCGCCAAACCACAATCTTTCGCAACACGTTGAGCCAGCAAAGCCGTACTTCTTCAGGAAGGAACTGCTTTCTCAGTTTATGAGTTGGCTTTACGCCCCGGCAGGTGACAGCTGTTTGCTCGTCGGCCCAACGGGTGCCGGTAAGTCTTCGCTCGTCGAACAAACGTGCGCGCGACTCAACTGGCCAAGCATTACCGTCTCAGCACATAGCCGCATGGAGATGCCGGAGTTGACAGGCTACAACCTGCCAGTAACGGACCCTGTGTCGGGCGATCTGAACACGAAATTCGTGGACGGGCCGCTCACCAAGGCTATGCGACATGGGCTCGTGTTCGTCCTGGACGAGTACGACACCCTCGATCCTTCGGTAACGGTGGGCCTCCACGCGGTAATGGAGGGGCGTCCACTGGTGATCGCTGAAAACAACGGCGAGGTCATTCGGCCACATGCCAATTTCCGTTTCGTCGCTTGCGGCAACACGGCAGGGCAGTCGGATGAGATGGGGGTTTATGCCGCTACGATGCAGCAGAACCTGGCATCGCTCGACCGATTCCGAGTGTTCGAGGTGGAATACCTTGAGCCGAAGGATGAAGTTGATCTGGTCGTTAAAGCCGTACCAGGGATAACAAAGGAAATCGTCGAGAACATGGTGAAGATTGCAAATAGTGTTCGTGATCAACACCAAGGTAAAGGCGGTAACTATCTCAGCGTTACAATGTCCACTCGGACTTTGTTGCGTTGGGCTCGGATTGGCAATGGATATACATTGGCCAAGAAGAAAAACCCGTTGAAACTCGCTCTGCAAGAGTCGCTGCTTAATCGCTGCGACAAAGTGCAGAAGCTTGCAATCGATAAGATGGCAAGCAGCGTGTTTGGTAACGACTGGCCGGTTGAAGTAGATAAACCGTTCTAATCGTAAACAGCCCTGAGGGGGAACTTTCCCCTTAGGGGCGAAGTTCCCCCTTTTTTTGCTTTAGAGAAAAGGAGAACTTCGCAATGACTATCCAACAGAACGAAATCCAGATTCTGGACCAGATCCTGCTGGTAGACCTCTCGGGCATCCACCTGTGGACTGCTCGGAAGAAACTGAAGCCTGAAATGCTGGAGGGTAAAATTCCACCGGCACGGCTGGCCTCATTGGGTTCGATGCGAGTAATCGATCCCGAAAAGCTCAAGCCGTTCGAGAAAGTCAAACGGCGTGCGATCAAGGTCCTGGAAGACTATGGAATCAAATTCCTCGGCGGCTATGCCATACCGCAGGAGAAGATCCAGAGGGTTGTAGACGAGCTTGAAGCTCTGAAGAACCAGTTCTATGACCTGAAGAAAAACTTCATTCCTAACTATGACCGTTGGGTCAATGAATGGGTGCAGCAGGAGTGGGAGCGTGCCGAATGGCGAGAAGCCATTATGCAAAGCATCACGCCGAAACATCAGGTAGAGGCCGGTCTTCAGTTCGGTTACGCGGCTTGCCGTGTGGCGCCGGACGGCGACAAGCACCTATCTGCAACGCTTGGGAGTCAAGTGCGCGGCCTGTCGGATCAGCTCTACGCTGAGACGGCAGAGACAGCCGAACGTTTGATGGAAAACGGCCTGGCCACTCGTGGCCATGTCACCCAGACGACCCTCAACACGATTCGCAAGATGAACACCAAGCTCAAGGGCCTGATGTTCCTGTCGAGCGATGTCCAAGCCCTGTCCACCTACATCGACGAAACCCTTGCGGTTTTGCCGGCCTCAGGGGTGGTCAATGGCACGCAGTACAGCAACATTGTGACGTTGGTATCGGGGCTCTCGGATGAGGACTCGATACGCCGGCTGATCAAGAACCTCAACATCGCCAATGGCTCGCCCGAGCAGGATGATGTTGCGGTACCAGCTGCTGTGCAGCCTGCGGAAACAGTCACGACGCAACCTGCTGAAGCGACTGAGCCGAAGGTGCAGCTAGAAAACGAACTGGTATCCCAGCAGATCCAGGCAGAGGAAGAGATCGAGCAGGCCGGCATGGCTGATTCGTTCAACCCCTTTGATCTGGTCGGCGCCGAGGATGCTGCTTCAACCGAGCAAGCAGAGGACGAGGACGTGCTTCCAGAGCCTCAACCGCTGGTTGTTCCACCCGTATCTGTCAGTAGCGTCGTCTCTCACGGCGTATTCAGCTTCTGACACCAACACTAAACCCCG
>DALYYK010000425.1:0-2746 GCA_031983305.1 Candidatus Fimivivens sp.
CCAGAAAGGAAGCGTCAGTAGAAGGGATGCCGCAGCGAAAACCTTGTAGGATTGTATAACTCTGTCATATTGCCTTGCTCCATAGTTGATGCCGATGACCGGCTGGAGTGCGCGCATCAGACCGAAAATGGGTGTAAGCAGGAACTGGAACACCCGGTAAATCACGCCGTAGAAGGCAATGTCTGCTGTTGTGCCATACCGTGCGAGCGCGTTAAAGACGGCCACGCCTTGAATCAAGCTCATGACGTTCATCATAAGGGAGGGCATCCCTAAACGCACAACCGAGGCCGTGATATTTTTATCTCCTTTTAGAGAACGCAGTTTGCTCTGGAAGGTGGCCTTCCCTCTGCCGAAATAGAGCCAGCCCATGAGGGTATACGCGAACATTCCTACATTGGTTCCCCAAGCCGCGCCGGCTACGCCCATATCCCAAATACCCATGAAGATATAGTTGCAGACGGCGTTGACGGCAAGCCCCACGCCCATCATCCAGGCCGCCGTTTTCATCCTGCCTTCGGCACGGATAATCATGTTGCCCGCAAGGCCGTAAATCCAGAAAAAAGCGCCTACGGTGCAGAATCTGAAATAGGTGACGCCATAGGCCAGTGCCTCGCCCGCCCCGCCCATCATGGCAATGAGCGGCCGGGCAAAGGTGAAGGCCAGCACCATGTAGATTGCGGCGCAGAGGATGGACAGGCGGTTAACCACACCCAAAAGCCGCTCCTGCGTATGCCGGTCTTTTGCGCCCAAAGCAATGCTCAACACCGAGCCTGCCCCCACGCCAATCGGGGAGCCCAACGCGGTGCTCATTTGAGAAAGGGGATAGGCAAGCGATACACCGGCGAGGGCGGTGTCGTTTACAAACTGGCCCACGAAGATGGCGTCCAGCACGGCGTTGAAGCCGTACAATACCATGGCGATAACGGCGGGCCATGAAAGCTGGGCCATAACCTTCCACAGCTCCCCGGTTAGAATGAATTGCTTTTGTCGCTCTTTTTGTTCAATCATGTTACGCATGCTTATGCCCCCTTCCTGCTCCAGCCCCGGCTGTTCTCCCGGGCGGTGACAAACTGCCTGTAAATGCCGCCCTGCGCCATCAGTGCTTCATGGCTGCCCTGCTCCGCGATACTGCCGTCCGCGATGACCAAAATCTTGTCGGCGTTTCGGATGGTATTCAGCCGGTGTGCGATGACCAGCAGGGTCTTGCCCTTGCACAGCGCGCTGATGGCCTGCTGGATATAGCGCTCATTGTCCGCGTCCACACTGGCGGTGGCCTCATCCAGAATGACGATGGGCGCGTCCTTCAAAATGCAGCGGGCGATAGAGATGCGCTGCTGCTCGCCGCCCGAAAGGTTTGCGCCGCCCTCGCCCACCACGGTGTCAAAGCCGTCGGGTAAGGCCATGATAAAGTCGTAACACCGAGCCTTTTTTGCCGCATCCATCACTTCCTCACGGCTGGCGGTTGGCCTGCCCATGATGATGTTGTTGTAGATGGTGTCCTCAAACAGATATACCCGCTGGAATACCATGCTGATCTGCTTCATCAGATCGCTGAGGGGCACATTTCGGATGTCCTGTCCGCGCACGAGAATGCGTCCGGATTTCACATCCCAGAAGCGGGCCAGAAGGCTTGCGATCGTGGATTTTCCGCCACCCGAGGGGCCGACTAAAGCCAACATCTGATCTTTATGAAGGTTAAAGGAGATATTTTGCAGCGCATTCTTTTCTCCGTAGGCAAAGCTGACGTTCTCAAATTGCACCTCGGGCGCGCCGCTGTGTGCGGGGATGGTCTCCGTGCCGGTGTCCGGCAGCTCTCGCTCGGCAAATACCGCCTCAATGCGGTCCATGCAGCTGTTCATAACGGTGAGCCGCGCGCTTTGCCCGTACAGCGCCTTGATAGGGCCGAACAGGTCGAACACAAAGAGCATAATACCCACCAGATAGGGGACATCCAGCAGCCCCCTTGCATGGAGAAAGGCTGAAAGACCGATGATCAGGGCGGTGCCAAGGCCGTAGATGAGGTTGAGCCTGCGCTGCCAGGGGGTATGGTTTTCCTCAAACGCAAGGCTGGTGCGGCAGGTCTCCGTGAAGCTGGCGGTGAGCGCTTTGGATTTCTCGCCCAGCAGGTTGTAGGTCTTGATGATGCCAATACCTTCGGTAAAGTCGAGTACCGATTCGGTCAGGTTTTCCAGCTGAGCCTGACGGACGGCGGAGTCCTCCAAGGCTTCTTTCTTAAGTCCCCGTCCCACAAGCAGTACCAGCAGCAATACACACAAACTTGTGAGCCCAATCCATACATTGAAGAAAAAGAGGAACACCAGCAAAATGCCCTGAGAGAAGATATAGCTCATCATATCCGCCAGCACGGTCATGCAGTTTTCTTCGATGAATACCATGTCGGTGGAGAGCACCGAGCTGATTTTGCCGATGTTGCCCTCGGTGAAATAACCCATGGGCATCTTGCGTAGATGTGCGCCCAGTTCCATCCGCTTGTCGGCAAAGAGCAAAAAGCCCGCCGCCGATTGCAGCCGGTCGGCAATGTGATGGAACAGCATTTGCAGCAGCAAAATGACGACCAGCGCCATGCCGATTTGCAGGCAGAGCCGCGCTGTCGCCGTGCCGCGGTAAAAGGCGGAAAGAGCGAAAAAGCCAAGTCCGATAGGGGCGTTTTTAAGAATACCCTTTAAAAAGGAAAACACAAAGGCCCATGCAATTCGGCTTTTGTATTTTTCGGAAGCGTTAAAAA
>DALYYK010000426.1:0-2734 GCA_031983305.1 Candidatus Fimivivens sp.
AACGATTGCAATTTTTGCACTGCAAATTTTGCAGGAGCTACAGTTGCGCTATCCTTAATCAGCGTGCTATAATCGAGGAAAACATTGGGGGGAACACACAATGCGACATTTATTTTGTGTCTTTCTGGCCGCGCTTGCAGTCCTGCTTACCTCCGTAACTGCTTTGGCGGTGGACAGGCCCTTGCGGGTGGCCGGGGATGAAAATTTTCCTCCTTATGAATTTGTGGATGCGGACGCCAGCTATAAGGGATTCAACGTAGATTTGATGAAGGCCATCAGCCTGATTACCGATCTGGAATTTGAGTTCGAGCTCATGCCGTGGGAAACGACCTACGCGGCCATTGAAAACGGACAGGCCGATATTATTCAGGGGATGAAGGTAACCGAGGCGCGCAAACGCCACTTTGCCTTTACCGACACCTTGGTACAAAACACCGACTCGATTTACATCCGCACCGGAACCCCTGGCATCATGAACTTTGGCGATCTGGCAGGCAAGCGGGTGGGGGTCGACTATGGCGATGTGCGCAACAAGGAGTTTGAGTCCTTACAGGGAACCGTGCTCATTACCTACCAGAATCCCGAGATGGCGCTGCTGGCTTTGCACGCGGGAGAGGTAGACGCCTTGGTCTGCAATACACTGGTGGTCAACTATTTCAGCAACAAGCACAACATTGCCAGCGCGGTAGAGGTGGTGGGCAGCGCGTTTAACCAGCGGGACTATGCCATCGCGGTGGCGCCCGACGATATCGAGCTGTTAGAAACGCTCAATGCGGGCATCAAAGCGGTGCAAAAAAGCGGCATCTACGACCAGCTTTACCGCAAATGGTTCGGCGTCCCTATTACAAGCCCGAGGGAGAGTTTTCAGCTGGCACTCGGCGTCACCGCCGGGTCGCTGTTGCTGCTGATCGCGATCTCCCTTGCCTACAACCGGGTCAACCGGGGGCTCAAGCAGATTATCGCCGAAGAGACCGCCAAACAGAAGGCGGCCATGGAAAAACTGCGGGAATACGATAAGCTGCAATTTATGAGCAAGATCATCTCCTCCATCGCGCATGAGATTCGCAATCCCTTGACTTCCATTCGCTTTTATGCCGAGCAGATTCCACAGAAGCTCGATAATCTTCAATTTATGTTGGCGGTGGCGGAGGATATCCCGCCCGAAATCGAGCGGATCGACGCGCTGATCAAGGAGTTTCTCGAGTATACCGCCCCCCGAAAGCCCGACCGCGAGTTCATCAGACTTCGGGACGCCGTGGAGCATGTTCTTTCCTTTTTGCACATGCAGTTGCGCAATATCGATGTGCGGCTGGATATTGCGCGGGAGATTTTTATTCTGTTTGACCGCAACCATCTGCGTCAAATTCTGCTCAATATCCTCATTAACAGCATTGATGCGCTGTCCGGCAAGGCGGAGCCATACATCCGAATACAGGCGCTTGATAAGACAGAGACGGTGGAGCTGTCCTTTCAGGACAACGGCGGCGGTATCGACGAAGAAACCATGCATTATATCTTCGATCCTTTTTACACAACCAAGCAGAACGGCAACGGCTTAGGGCTGTTTATCTCCCGGCAAATGGCGGAAGAAAACGGCGGTTCGATTCAGGCGGAAAGCGAAAACGGCGGTACAACCATCCGGCTGACCGCTATCAGGAGGCAACATGATTAAGATACTGGTTGTGGATGATGAAAAAGCCATTCTCAAATCGCTAACCTTCGCGCTCGAGGAGGCCTATCAGGTCTACACCTGTGCTACCGGCAGCGGGGCGCTTGCGCTGATGGAGCGGGAACAAATCCCGCTGGTGCTGATGGATCTGCGGTTGGGTAAGGAAAATGGTATTGACATCATGCGGCGGATGCTTGCGCTTAATTCGGGTGCGGCCATCATTATCATGACAGCCTATTCCTCGATTGAAAACTCGGTGGAGGCAATCCGCGCCGGGGCTTTTTACTTTATCACCAAGCCGATCCAAACCAACCATCTTCTACTACTGTTGGAAAAGGCGGCGGCGCAGATCTCAATGCAGGAGACGATTCATGATCTGGAAGATGTGATACGCAACGACCTCATCGGCGACTCGCCCCAGATGCGAGAGACGCACCGCCTTATCAATCAGGTGAAGGACACGGCGGCGGGGGTGCTGATTACGGGGGAGAGCGGCACCGGTAAGGAACTGATTGCCAGAAAGCTGCATTTTTCCAGCAATCGTCGGGAAAAGCCGTTTATCGCAATCAACTGTGCCGCCCTGCCGGAATCCCTTCTGGAAAGCGAGCTGTTCGGTTACAAAAAAGGGGCCTTCACCGGGGCGGCTAAGGATGAGCCGGGGCTTATCCGCAAGGCGGACGGGGGTACCCTGTTTCTCGACGAGATTGGCGAAATGGAACCGCATTTGCAGTCCAAGCTGCTGCGCTTTTTACAGGAAGGCGAGGTGCGCCAGATCGGCGGAGATGCCATACGGGTGAATGTCCGGGTCATCTGCGCGACCAATCGGAATTTAGAGCAGGAAATAGCGGTCGGGCGCTTTCGCCGCGACCTTTATTACCGGATCAATGTCATCAATATTTCTGCAACGCCCTTGCGGGAGCGAATTGATGATTTAACCCATCTGGTGCCGTACTTTATCAGGAAATATGCCGCCGCCTACGGCAAACGCGTGACCGGCATCAGCCAGGAGGCGATGGCGCAGCTGCGCCGGTATGATTTCCCCGACAATGTGCGGGAGTGCGAAAA
>DALYYK010000427.1:0-2725 GCA_031983305.1 Candidatus Fimivivens sp.
TTCATCAACTGCTGACGCTCAAATACAAGGTGAATCTCATCTTTGTGCTCTCAGACGCCTTTTCAGACGAGGCGGGCCGACCGCTCGAATGGGAGCTGCAGCAGATGAACCGCACCGAGCAGAGCCGCTGGGCCCGCGCGGGGCAGGACGAGGCCGCGCTGCTCGAACTGCTGGCCGCAACGCTCGTCCGCCCGCGCTTTGACGACGGGGCGCTGCTCTTGGCGCTCGCCGACAGGCGCGGCGGGCCGGTGACCGCCGCCGAGGCCCTCGGCCTGCTGCTGAGCTGGGACGAGCTGCGCAGGCTCAAAAGCGCGTTTTTGCAGCTCAACGGGCTGGAGATGCCGTTCTGGCGGCGGGTCGGGCAATTTGCCGAGCTGCTTGACGCGCAATCCGACGCGCGGGCGCGGCTGGCGCATCTGGCGCTGCAAAACCATCATCTGACGCCGCGCGACTATTTCGCGCTCACCGAGCAGGAGCAGGCGTTCATCGCCGCGAGCGACATCGTTCTGCAAAGGGAGCGCGAGCGGGCGCGGCAGAAGGCAGCCGTCATTAAACGCCGTTAAAACCATCAACATAAAAAATGGAGGAAACAACATGAACAGCTATTACAACAGCCTTTTGACCCCCAAGCGCAAGGAAAACCTCAAATTCGTGCTCTCGAACGCTTTTTTGGATGATTCGGGCAACCCGCTGGAATGGGAGCTGCGCCAGCTGACCGCCGCCGAGGGCGCGGAGCTGGCACGGGAGAACGCCAACAGCCTGCGCACGCTGACCACGATGGTCGCGCGTTCTTTGGTGCGCCCCGATTTGCACAACGCCGAGTTTTTAAGGGCGCTCTCGCAGCAGCGCGGCAGGACGTTTTTAGACGCCGCCGAGGCGCTGACCGCGCTCGTCACCGACAGCGAGCTCGCGAAGCTGATTCTGCTCTACGAGCTGCATAATACGGTGGAGACGCAGGCGCAAAAGCCCGAGGAGGCGGCCGAGGCGGGGGCGCAGGGGGAGGGAATAAAAGCACTCTGAGCTGGTTAAGGGCGTAAACATAACATATAGAGTTAAATAAAAGAAAGGGCAAGCGATATGAAAGAAGCAACAAATAGAGAAATTAAAGAAAAAGTATCGGAGGTTTTAGACTATATTCAAAAGCAATACATGGGTTTTATACGTTGGCGTATTCCAGCCCATGAGGAATCTGTAGATGTTGAAAATGCGCTGGATGCCGTGTTTAAAAGCCAACATGCGGCATGGTTGTCATTGGCCGTCGCAGACATGGAGCCGGTTATTTCTATGTATGATCTCATCAGGATCGCCCAAAAGTTGGAGGGCCTATATAAAGCACAGGCGGCGTTGTTAGCTGCATTAGATGCCCAAGATGCGTGTGAACAATCGGGACATTAGAAAAGACAACCCTGCCGCCCGCAAAACTACGGGCGGCAGGGTAAGACGCTCATTTCAATTTAGCTGCACAATGGGGGCAAAACTCAAATGTGTAGGCCACGTCTTTGTTGCAGGTAGGGCACTTGAGCGGCGCGTCAACGCTGGGGTCCATTTTGTGGGCGCAGTTGGGGCAGTACGAAAAGGTGTTTGAAATGTGGTGGCCACAGCCGGGGCAGGCGTAAATGTTTTCGTCTTCGTAGAAAATGGCGTAGCGGATGAGACCATTACCAACAGAAAGTGGGGCTAGAAATTTGATGTTTTCGCTTTTCAATTCATTAAGATGAGCTATGACATAATCTGTATTATTTCGGACGCTATTTTTGAATAAACGGGGATCTTCCAAAATCTGATACAGCAGCATTTTTATCACCTCTATGTCATTATCTCATAGTGCGAAGGTGAAAGCAACAGGTGGCAAAATGGGTTATTTAAGCTTTCTGCCGCAATTGGGGCAAAAAGAAAAGGTTTTGGAAAGATCGTGTCCACAGCCGGGGCAGGTGCAAATGTTTTCCTTTTCATAGAAGACAAAGTAGCTCGCAATACCTTGCATTGTACAACTAGCAACAATCTGCACGATGCTTTCGCGCTGAAGTTCATTCAATGCATTTAACGCAAAATCAGTAATTTCTTCGTCGGCTTTATTCCAGATACCGGGAGGTCTCAACATTTTGCTTACAATCATCTTTTATCACCTCAATGTAATTATGGCATTCAATTTATATTTAATCAATAGAAAGGATAAAAAACATGGAAGATACAAAGAAAAAACCGGACAAGAAAGATTATAAAGAATATCTCACATATGCTTTACAGCAACTTGATGGACAATCGGGAGGTTTAGATAATACCCAATATTCATTGAATCAGATTATGGAAAAGGTTAAAAGCACTGAGACTGTAGCAGTACTTGCTGCTCAGGAGGCATTACAATCTCATAATGATACCTTTATGTTACTGGATGCAATCAGTCAGGCACAGCATAATCTTATGCACCTTATAATTAATATTAAACAAAATGGTGGTGGCGGGGGAAGTGGTGGTAATGCCGGAGATTTTCTGAGTTCTACAGTGAACGATGCGGCTTCACGCGTTACATTGATGGAGATAATCTTATCCGGTACAAAACTTGCAAAATATGCAAAAGACCCCAGGGTTGTAGGAGGCACGATTTTAATGACTGCATTAGGTAATAACTATAAGTTTATGCAGGAAGTCGAGAAACAAAACGCAAAAGATCGAGAAAGTAGAATTATTATTGATCAGGCCCGGGACAGCAGCAATTATACCGTTG
>DALYYK010000428.1:0-2701 GCA_031983305.1 Candidatus Fimivivens sp.
CGCCGCATTAAATGCGGCGGGGCCCCTGTTCTATTTTTAGTCACCTATTCGTTACAGGGTACCAATTCCAGCAGACGGCGCACCGCACCGGTGGGGAAATCCGACGCTGGGGGTGTATCGAGCAGCGACTGCAACAGGTCGCGGGTGTTTTGGCTCTGTGGCAGCATATAGCCCGCCTCGCGCAGCAGGTCTTCGGCCATCAGGCGGTTGGATCTTGCGACCGCCTCGGCCAACTGCCGCACAGCAGGGCTTTGAGACTGTTCACTGAGCTGGCGGGCGATCTTTTCCTGCTTGGTTTTGCTCTGGGCGAGGGCGCGCAGCGCCGCTGTAACGCGCTCACCCTTGGGTTGCTGCGGCGGGAGGGTCAGCGGTACCATCGAAATAGCGCCCGAGGGGCAGGCGTCAACACAGGCCCCGCAACCGATGCAGGCGGTGCGGTCGATGACGCTGTTCTCAGTGTTCGACGCACCGGTCGGGCAGACGTAAAGGCACAGGCAATCCTTGGTGCACAGGCGCAGATTTCTGACGGCTATTTTAATTGTAGTCATGGCTTACCTCCTCTCAATTTTGGCGATCTTCCAGCTTGGTACCTTGCAGATGGGACAGAGCTCGGGCGGTGCATCCCCGACGTAGACAAAGCCGCAGATCTCGCAGACATAAACGTTGGTGGACGCGATAAAGCCCTCGCCCTCCGATTCATAGCGCGCGAGCAGCGCGTTGAGGATGCGCGAGACTTTCTCACTCCAGACCAGCGCGCGCAGGGCACCGCGATCCGGCTTTTGGGATGCTGCCGCATTGGCGGCGGCAAAGCCGCTTTCAAGGTCCTGCTGGACGAGGGCGAGCAGCGCGGCGGAATCCTTTTCGTGCTCGGCGGGGGTTCTGGTCTTAAAAAAGTCAGCCAACTGGGTGAAAAGGGCCGATTCCTCGGCTAGGTATTGCTTCTCGCAGCCGCGCGCGAGGTTGGAGCAGAGCGCTGACAGCTCGCCGGCCGTCAGTTCGCGTAGCGGCTCAGTGTGCGGGTGTGTTTGGGGCGCGGGAGTTGCGGTTTTGGAGGATTGCACCTCACGCTGCTGCGGCTCGAACACCGATTTGGGCGCGCCGCAGATGGGGCAAACCCAGTCGCCGGGGATATTCTCCCACTTGGTGTCGGGGGAGATGCCGGCGTCGGGCGCGCCGGTCGCCTCGTCGTAGGTGAATCCACAGACGGCGCAGGCGTAGGTTTTTTTTACGGGCGGTACGGGTTGGGACGCGGGAGCAGCTTCTTCTTGACGTTCGAAGAGTATTTTGGGTGCACCGCACAAAGGACATCGCCAGTCGTCAGGAAGATCTTCCCACAGAGTGCCGGGGGCAATGCCTGCGTCAGGCATTCCGACGGCTTCGTCATAGGTAAAGCCGCAGACAGTGCAAACGTATTTGCTCATGTTATTACCTCCCTAATTAAAAGTTTTGATCAGGCCTTTTTAGTTCGCATTCTTAATGACGGTATGCGCCGTTGAGAGCAAGCACGGCTGCGCTGTTTTGCGCTGTGGCGCAAAACGCGTTTCATAGCATTTTGTTGCTAAACCCAATAGGGGTTTTAGCAACAAAATGCAAATTGAGAAGCTTGTGGGGGGGATAAAGCCTCATCGTAGCTTTACCGAAAAAAGGCGCAAGTAAGTGAGCAAAAACAGTCCGGGGGACTGTTTTTGCTTTAGCTGCCCGCAAGGGGTTCTGCCGATGCCGCGATGCAAGCGGGCATCCGTGCTTTTGACGTTTGGTTTGGCTGTTGTAATGTAAATTGAAAAGTCGTAGGATATGCCATTCCTAGCGGCCCGCCATGACTTGGCAACTTTTGCTTTGCGCTCGCGCGCAAGGACGCCCCCCACCCCCAAACCCCTTAGGCCAATCAGTGCGGCCCTGCCTAGGGTGCGGACTTCAGGCAGCTATGCCGCCATCCCCATGATAGCGGAGAGGCTGCCCTTGAACACAACAAAACCTTTGATATTATGTCAACATATTCCCGCGACAGCAACAAACCTTTTCGAATCGAAAAAAAGACCACCACAGGCGGCGCATAGCTGTTGCGCCGCCTGCGGTGGGGAATGCGACAGCCGCAGAGGGCTTTAAGCTTCGAGCTCGAACTCGCTCTTGCCGACGCCGCAGTCGGGGCAGACCCAATCCTCGGGGACATCCTCCCACTTGGTGCCGGGGGCGACGCCGTTGTCGGGATCGCCGACAGCCTCATCATAAACATAGCCACAAATTGTACAGACATATTTTTTCATTTTTGGTACCTGCCTTTCAATTTTTGATGCGGGATGCGAATATAAAAACCACGGAACGGCCAAGGGTAGCTCCCGCAGCCGCACGGGGTTTTTGACACATGGATAGACTAGGGTGACAAGAGAAAAGTAAAGAATGAAAAGTAATGGTGTGTCGCGCACAGTGCGTTTTGCATCCGACGTGAACTCAAGCGGCGTTACGCGGTGGCCGACATTTCGAATCAAGTCTGCAAAGCGGGCGCCGTCAATTTCACTTAAAATCTGCGCTTGTCCATATCATACCACAATTTAATCCGAATTTGCTGTGACTAAATCACAATTTATGATAAAAATTATTAAATATATTCCATATGCTGGCGGATATCGGCCATGATCCATCGTCAAAATGGCAGAATTAACGAAATTACTACCAAAAAGATGGCAAAAACCGCAAATCGCAT
>DALYYK010000429.1:0-2691 GCA_031983305.1 Candidatus Fimivivens sp.
TGACCGGCATCAGCCAGGAGGCGATGGCGCAGCTGCGCCGGTATGATTTCCCCGGCAATGTGCGGGAGTGCGAAAATATCATGCAGCGGGCGGTGCTGCTCTGCACGGGAGATACCATCACATCCGATGCGCTCAATCTCCAATATCGTCCCAAGGTAACTGAAGAGGATAAGGAGGGGTATATCCGCATCTACCCGAACGAGACGATGAAGGACGTGGAGCGAAAGGTGCTGATATTGGCCCTGAAGGCGCATGCTTACAATCGCCGCAAAACCGCCGAAAGCTTAGGCATCAGCGAGCGCTCGCTGCAATACAAGATTAAGGAGTACGACTTGTAAAAGCCATGAGCTTTATATGCAATACCTGCGCGTATGCCTTAAAATATTGCGATAAACCGGCCTTACCCACCAAAATGCCGAAGATATTTTTATAGGTCTAAGATAAAACGCGCATCGGCCTCAATAGCCGGTGCGCGTTGCACATATTTTAGGCGGCGGAAAATTTCACACTATTACCTCAGGCTTTTTTCAAAGCCTTCAATATCAGGCGTTAAGCTATAAATAAAAGCCAGATATTGGGCTGATAGACAGATGAAAACGAAGGGGAATCAAGATGCTTATGAAGAATATGTTGCGAAGTTTCTTTGCTGTGGCAGCAGTGTTGTCGTTGCTGGTTGGCTCTCAGACAACGGCCTATGCGGCCGGTGCCAAAAATTACCCCGGTTTATTTGAGCAGGTCGGGCAAGCCGGGCGGCGGTGGCCGGTGAATTATGCCCGACAGACGGTCCGATTTTTGACCGATATGCAAAGGCCGCCTTTGCCACAGGCGTCTGAGCAGGCGCAGGAGCAGGCCCGCCGGGTGAAGGAAGCCACCCGACAAAGCGGCATGGTTGCGCCGGATATTCGCCATGAGGGGCCTTCGATATCGCGCGATGCATCTTTGGCGAGCACGGCTTACAAAGATATTACCATTAGCTTGTTTGATTCCAAAGTCAACAAAGACACCCTGTCTGACATCGCCGATGCGCTGGCGGGTATTCCCGATCTGCTGCTGGACAAATTTTCGGGAACCATCTACATTGTTTCGGATATCCGCAATGTCGCCGCGAATGCCAGCGCCGATGCCATCGGCATGTTTCTCACGACCGGGGATATCTATATCGAGGCGTGGAGCGGCCACGAGGATACGTATGTGCGTACGCTGGCCCATGAACTGGGACATAATCTGGACTGGAAGCTGGGTCTTTCCGCCGGCTATGGCACCTTTATGACCGCCTCCGATTCCGACTGGATCGCGCTTTGGGAAGAATATCCCACCTATCAAAGCCAAGAGGGCAGCCTCTACTCGACGGTAAGCATTCAGGAGTGGTTTGCCGAAATTATTGCCGATTATGTCTGCTACCCCAACTACGAGGAGGAATATTACCCCGAGCTCTATGGCGCTATCGACGCTTTTTTCTGAAAGTATTTGGCCACATAAATTTAGCAAACATCAAATAGCGGCCTTTAGGGCTTGCTGCCCCTAGTGTGCGGGTGGCAAGCCCTTGGGCTTTACATCTGCGGTTTGCAAATCGGGTGCATCCGTGCATTCTGCTTTAAAATGTATCATGTGTTATCCGAATAGAATGGTGTGGCGCGTGTGGTCTATGGATCAGAATATGGCAGAAGCGGATTAAATGCAGCAGCCAAACAGTCATTTTGGTTGGCCAACAAACAATCATCATAAAAAAATCTGGAAATATCAGAAAGATTGTGTTATATTAATTTTATATTTAATTCGGCTAAGAGTTTGCACGCCGATATATCAGAACAGAGGGAGGGCACCGGGCGGTAGCAGAAAGACTTGGTGCAAAGAAGGTATGGAACTGGAAAAGCGCATAGATTTTGATTTTTTTATTCGTTTTGCGGAGGGCCTTCAGCAGTTCCTCGGCGACAAATGTGAGATTGTCATCCATGACTTCCGTAAAGGGTTTGAGCATAGCATCACGCATATCATCAACGGAAAAGTCAGCGGCCGCGGTATTGGCGGTCCGCCTCGGGGGGCGATGATTTCCAAAAGCGGCGAGGATATTCACCAATACCGGGACAGCCGCATTTATTTCTTTACAGGAACCGATGGCCGTACCGGGCAGATCTTTAAGTCCTGTACAACGCTGATCAGTGACGAAAACAATAAAATTATCGGATCGGTTTGTCTTAATCTTGAGGTGACGGATTTTATCTTCGCGCAGAATGCCTTGCAGAATTTCGTCCGTTACAGTACGCCGGTCCTTGCCTCCATGAAGGAGGAAGATGTTCCGTTTGAGAACGTGGATGATGTTCTGCAATACTATATGGCTCAGTGCGAACAGATGATAAACAAACCGATGTCGCTGATGAATAAGGCCGAAAAGATTCAGGCGTTGGAATATCTGAATAACAAGGGCGTATTTAAGATATCAAAGGCGAGCGTGCTGCTCTGCCAGGCGTTCCAGGTTTCAAAATATACGCTGTACAGCTACCTTGAGGAAGCAAAAAATCTCTGTGTCACACAAGAGGCAGATCGGCTGCCCGGCCAGTCCTGACTTGCGGGCTAAGGTCGCTTTAATCGGCCCCAAAGCATCGCTGTGGGCTGTAGCGACGCCCGCCTTCATGCGTCAATATTGGTTTGCGTGTCAGACTTCCCGTGTGCAGAAGACTAAATATATGAATT
>DALYYK010000430.1:0-2684 GCA_031983305.1 Candidatus Fimivivens sp.
CATTGAGGCGCATGCTGTCTGTACCTCCATACGAAAAAAAGGCGAGCTCTATGATGTCTCTTATTTTAAAGGCCATAGAGAGGAAACGGTTACGGCAAGGCATATCATCGGGGCCGACGGCTCCAATTCAATTGTCAGGCGCATGTTGTTTCCGGATCGGGGTATTCATCAGTACCTTTCTATACAACAGTGGTTTCCAGAGCAGCATACAACGCCTTTTTATTCCTGCGTTTTTGACCCGGACATAACCGACTCCTATTGCTGGAGCATCTCAAAAAGCGGTTTTTTCATCTTAGGAGGCGCTTTCCCCGTCAAAACGGGAAAACAGCGTTTTGAATTGCTTAAACAAAAATTGCATGAGCAAGGCTTCGTTTTCGGCGCCCCTGTTAAAACCGAAGCTTGTCTCGTCTCTATGCCCAGAGGGCTTAGAAGTTTTTGCGCGGGCAAAGATAGGGCGTTTTTGCTCGGAGAAGCCGCCGGCTTCATCAGTCCTTCCTCGCTGGAGGGTATTAGCTATGCTTTAAACAGTGCGCACGCGCTTGCAAGCATCCTTAATTCGGGCTGCGCTAATCCGGCCTGGAAGTATAGAGTAAAATCTTTGCCTACCCGAATCAAGCTTTTGCTTAAATATTTCAAATCCCCGTTTATGTATAATCCGCTGCTCCGAAAACTCGTCATGAAATCGGGACTTTGCAGTATTTCTGTATTGGAGCAATAACGCAAGGCAATCCGGTGTGCGCCTATTTTCCGTTTAGATCGGTAGGCTATGCACAAATGCCGCCATTACGAAAGGCTTTTTCCTATTATTTATTCAAATAAAAAGCATCCGTTTTTTAGAGACGGATGCTTTTTTATTTGGCGGGTCACTACGGTGGAAGGGCCGCCCGTTGCGCGCTCAATCTGCGGTAGGAATCCATGGTTTTCTCCACACACCCTCCTCCCGACCAGCTTCTCTTGATGCGCACTTACCACGGCCAAGACAGCGAATGCGGCTAGCACTACTGCGGGGCATCCTCAACCATCGGGGCGCACGGCGCCAGACATCACCATATCGCCCCATCGCGGCGTGGTCGCCGCTGTCAAGCAGAAAATCTCTTTGGCGCCGCATTGCAGCAAAAGCTGCGCGCAGCGGTCGAGCGTCGCGCCGGTAGTCATTACGTCGTCGATGAGCAGTACACGACCAGCGCAGGTCGCCCCCGCTTGCCGCCGGTAACTTTTTTGCACATTTTCAAACCGCTGTATATAAGACAGTGTGTGCTGCGCCTGCTTCTTTTCGTCACAGCAAAGCGGGGATGGCAGATAGGGCGTATTAAGCCGCACCGCCAGCTTCTGCGCCAGCGTTTTAGCCTGATTATGCCCGCGCTTAACCTCGGCCTCAGCGCTCATCGGCACCTCAGTCACGGCATCAAAGATGCCGGCATGGCCAAAGTCTGATGCCAAAAGCGCTGCGGCCATTAAATCTGCTATTTGATCGGCCACGGGACTCTGGGGCTCGGTTTTAAGGCGGTTAATTAAATAATGGGTGTCCGGCTCGTAGAGAAAAGCCGACGCACTGTGTGCAAAACAGAAGAGCAGCCCCTCGCGGCAGACGCAGCTTTCAACCGGTTTGCCGCAGATTGCGCACCGACTCGCCATCAAAAGCGTCTGCGGTAGCCGCTGCATGCACACAGGACAGAGCGCCGTGCCGATCGGCGTGATATCATGGCAGACCGCGCAGCGCGGCGGGAATAACAAATCGAGCAGCAGCAACCTGTTCAAATGCGGACTTTTCATGGGCGTCTCGCCTCTCCTATCGATATAATGCCAACTATGCGATCGGCTGCGGCAAACATCAACGCATCAATCTGCGGTGGCGGCAAAAAAGCGGCCTCTCAACGTTGAGAAGCCGCTCTTTTTGTGTTGGATGAAACGAAAGCGCGGCTTATTCGTCGCCCTCGGTCTCTTCCTCTTCGTCATCCTCGTCAAAGTCGAACTCAAGATGCTCGCCGCAGTTGGGGCAGTCCATCTCGCCTTCTTCGACCATGTCCTCGTCGAGGTAGATGCTGTCGCCACAGCTCGGGCAGACGATCTCATACAGGTCGCCGTCCTCGCAGCAGTCGCAGTCCTCGTCGTCGTCATAATCCTCTTCGTCGTAGACAATCTCTTCGAGGCCGTCGAGGTCTTCGTCGATCATGTCGATCTGTTCGCCGAGTTCGCCGACAACCTCCTGCAGGTCGCTGACTTCAAACGCAAGATCGTCAAGCACGTCGATAATAGCGGTGAGCAGTTTGCCTTCCTTGGTGGAAGTATCAAGATCAAGTCCCTCGGTAAGCCCCTTTAAATAGGCAACTCTTTCGGTAACAGTCATGTCGGTCATCCTCCTCAAATTTAATTTTATAGCAAGCTTTAGGCGCGTTCGAGATAGTCGCCGGTGCGGGTGTCGACGCGGATCATATCGCCCTCGTTGATGAAGAGCGGAACGCGGATTTCAGCGCCGGTCTCAAGGGTAGCAGGCTTGGAAGCGTTGGTGGCGGTGTCGCCCTTAAAGCCCGGGTCGGTCTGCGCGACCTGCAACTCAAGAAAGGTGGGCGGCTCGACGCCGAAGATGACGCCCTTGTAGGACAGCACTTTGCACACCACATTCTCCTTGACGAACTTAAAGCTATCCCCGAGCTTGTCCGAATTGATCGGCACATTCTCATAGG
>DALYYK010000431.1:0-2681 GCA_031983305.1 Candidatus Fimivivens sp.
GTTTGGCCTCTTGGGGCACGGCGTCGCTTCCATCGCGCCGCCGTGCGGGTGACGTATCCTATTAAAATGACCTGCCTACGGCGGGCCGATTACATCATCCACTTGCGTTCATGGTATAGCTTTTGAGCCAGACCTGAGAATTGCGGCCTTGTCGGGCTTAATTACCAAGCGTTACGGCGGGTATATTCCTATTGCCACGATTAAAATATCAAATATGAGGAGGGTTTTATATGCCTATGACCGAAAAAGGCCAGCGCTGGGTCGCCTATGACGACGTGCTGCCGCAAGAATCCGCGCCCGGCGTCACCAAGCGGGTTTTGGCTT
This sequence comes from Candidatus Fimivivens sp., assembly GCA_031983305.1. GTDB lineage: Bacteria > Bacillota > Clostridia > Oscillospirales > Ruminococcaceae > Yanshouia. Next base: position 325 of record DALYYK010000431.1, read on the forward strand.
ATAACGACGGCCTGATGTGCGTTGAAAACAGCTTTGAAGAGGGGGCGGTCGGCAAGCTGCACAGCCACCCACATACACAGATTACCTACATTGTCGAGGGTGAGTTCGCCTTTACGATCGACGGTGAAACCCGCGTCGTCAAAAAGGGCGATACGCTGTTAAAGGAGCACGGAGTTGAGCACGGCTGCACCTGTCTTAAAAAGGGCGTGCTGCTCGATATTTTTACCCCCATGCGCGAAGATTTTGTGTGATAAAGACCGACGGACGTTTCTGTCCGCTTTTGCAATATGCTGATAATGAAAGGGGCACGTTAAAATGGATATTCGCTATTCCGCCAACCAACGGGATGTCCGACGCTATACGACCGAGGAACTGCGCCGGGAGTTTTTAATTGAGAACCTTTATCAGCCCGATCAGGTCGTGGCGGTGTACAGTCATGTCGATCGCATGGTTACGGTCGGCTGCATGCCGGTGCATGAGACAGTCTCGATCGATAAGGGTATCGACGTCTGGGGCAGCTTTGGCACCCAATACTTTTTAGAGCGCCGCGAGATCGGCCTGTTCAATATTGGCGGCGCGGGCAAAGTGACGGTGGACGGCACGGCGTACGAAATGGGCTATCAGGACTGTCTTTACATCACGCGCGGCGCTAAAGAGGTGTTGTTCTCAAGCGAGCGCGCCGACGCGCCCGCCAAATTCTATATGGTATCGGCGCCGGCTCATTGCAGCTATGAGACGCGGCTGATCAAGCTCGCCGACGCGGCCAAAAAGCCGCTGGGCGCGGCTGAGACCTCGAACAAGCGGGTCATCAACCAGTTTATTCACCCTGACGTGCTCAAGACCTGCCAGCTCTCGATGGGGCTGACGGCGCTCGAGCCTGGCAGCGTCTGGAACACCATGCCTGCCCACACTCACGAGCGCCGCATGGAGATCTACACCTATTTTGGGCTGCCCGACGATCAGGTTGTGTTCCACATGATGGGCGAGGGCCAAGAAACCCGACACATCGTCATGCAAAACGAGCAGGCCGTCATCAGCCCGTCCTGGAGCATTCACGCGGGTGTTGGCACGGGCAGCTATACCTTCATTTGGGCCATGGGCGGCGAGAATCAGGCGTTTGACGACATGGATGGCATTCCCACCGTACGGCTGCGCTGAATAAAGGAGGCCCATGATGAATGTTTTAAATCAGTTTTCTTTAAAAGGCAAGGTGGCGCTCATCACCGGCGGCACCCACGGCATCGGCTTTGGCATGGCCTGTGCGCTGGGTCACGCCGGGGCTAAGATCGCCTTTAACGGGCACAGCCCCGACCGGCTCGAGAAGGCCCGCGCTGCCTACCGCGCGCAGGGCATCGACGCGCTGGGCTACCTCTGCGACGTAACCGATGAAGCGGCTATCCAGGGGATGATCGCCCAGATTGCGCAGGACGCGGGTGGGGTCAACATTCTCGTCAACAACGCCGGTATTATCCAGCGCACGCCGATGACCGATATGTCGGCGGAGGATTTTCACCGCGTTATCGAGGTTGACCTCATTGCCCCGTTTCTGGTGGCGAAGGCTGTAATCCCCGGTATGATCCAGAAGGGGCATGGCAAGATCATCAACATCTGCTCGATGATGAGCGAGCTGGGCCGCGAGACGGTGTCGGCCTACGCCGCTGCCAAGGGCGGGCTTAAGATGCTCACCCGCAACATCTGTTCGGAATATGGCGGGCAGAATATTCAGTGCAACGGCATCGGCCCGGGCTATATCGCAACCGAGCAGACCGCGCCGCTGCGTGAGACGCAGCCCGACGGCAGCCGCCACCCCTTTGACCGGTTCATTATCTCGAAAACGCCGGCTGCCCGCTGGGGCACCCCCGACGATCTGGCCGGGCCGGTCGTGTTTTTAGCCTCCGACGCCTCCAATTTTGTCAACGGGCATATTCTGTATGTCGACGGTGGTATTCTGGCCTATATCGGCAAACAGCCGTAACAGAATATCAAATTATCAGCGGCATGGCCGTGCGGACGAACAGCGCCGCACGGCCATTGATTTTGCGTCAGATACCGATGATGGGCCGGTTTTTGCTGATAATTGGCACTTGAATATGGTATAATATCCGTAAGACGGCTATTATACGCTTGATTTAATGGCCCGCCGATCGGACAATGGGTTCGATGTTCCGCCATTAAAGACGGATGATCCGCTTTTTGCGGGCGGTGATCTGAATAAAAACACATGCCGCGTATAGAATGCTATTGATGACGGGAGGAAACACGGATGCAAACCCACTATTGTCCCTTTGACGATGCGTCGCTCGACTGTTACCCGGTTGAGGGCGCGGCGGCTGCGGTGGTCATCTGCCCCGGCGGTG
>DALYYK010000432.1:0-2674 GCA_031983305.1 Candidatus Fimivivens sp.
CAGATCACCCGCGCCGCTTGTTCGGCGGTGGGGGTGCATCTAAAGCTTGCCAACCGCTAAAAGCGATCAAGATGCTTTTTAAAAAAACCGTCTTGCGCAGGATACCGAACTGATTCGTCAGATGAGGGTTTCCTTTGAGGATATCCAACTGCTCAAGCTCTACAATATGCTGTCGGTCACATGACCGGATACACGCCAAAAGCGGGATCCATTAGGATCCCGCTTTTGACGTGTATTAAGACATGTGGCTGGTTCTCGGCTGAAGGCTTGACGGTGCCGGGGCTGAGAACATGGGCGCTCTTTTTGTTAGCAATAATGCTCTTTGAGCATTTGAATAAATTTAGCATTTGCATTAGAGACATAGCGTTTATGTCTGCCGATGACCTTAAAATCTCGAATCATCAAAGGCGAGTCGATCAAATAGAAAAGCAAATTGTTGCAAATATTGTTCTTGATGATCATTTCGCTTGTGAGTGTGGCTCCCATTCCGTTATCCGCCAAATGGTAAGCCGTTGCTATTTGCTCAATCTGCATTTTCACATTTGGCTTGATGCCGTTCTGGTCAAATAGTTCTATGAATCGCTTTCGCAAGTTGTTGCCGGGGGTTAAAACCAGATAAGGCAGCTCTGCTAGGCGTTGAATATCGATACAAGGGGTTTGGCTGTTAAGGTGCATATTGCTTTTCACCATATCCAGCGTCAGCCAGACGTCTGGAAGATTGAATTCCTGCACGTAGGCTTTCGGTACGGCCATGAGCAGATGATCCCGGAAAGCGTCATCAATTGGCACCATAGAGGGTGCGGCACAGTTATCACATTTTAAACATAAATCGATATTTCCGTTAGCGAGCAAAGATTCCAGCTGGCTGGAGCTGCATTCATATAAGCGGATCACGATGTTTGGATATCGGCTGGAGAATGTGGATAGAACCGGCGCCAGCACATAAGACAAGATGAAATGGGTGCCGCCTATAACCAGCTCCCCCTGATTCAATGCGTGAATATCATTAATCTGGCTGGCGAGCTCTTTTTCCAGCAGCTTGATCTCATGATATTTTTGGATATAAAGCTCCCCGACCTTGGTCAGCTTCAGCGGATATTGGCTTCGATCAAAGAGCACCGAATTCAACCTGCTCTCCACTCTTCGGATTGCGATGCTCAACGCGGGCTGTGATATAAACAGTTTTTCGGCGGCCTTCGACACAGACCCTTCCTGATAGACGGTATAGATATATGCCATTTCCTGTTCCATATTGTCACACTCAACTTTATAAATTATATTTATGCCATTATATTTTTCGTATATTTGATTTTATAGTATAGATTAAATATAATGAAGTCAAGCGAAAATGTGAAGAAATTTAGGCTATATTGCTTGCGCGTTAAAATAGTGTCAGCGCGCGCTTCACATTGTTTGGCTGTGCGAAAAATCTTGAGATTGAGGGAGGAAAACCATGGCAAGAAATATGGATACAAGAGAAGTCGTACCCGTTATTGCGCAGCTTTGCAAGAAAGCCTGCTATGAGCTCAACGACAATTTTATGTGCGCCTTACAAGATGCATACATAAAAGAGGAGTCCCCGTACGGCAAAGACACCTTGGACCTGCTGATCAAAAACGCCGAATACGCCAAGCAGGAGCAGATCGCCTGCTGCCACGATACAGGGACGGCGGTTGTCGTTATGGAAATCGGGCAGGAGATTTCATGGTCGGGCATCCCCTTGGTTGAGGCTGTCAACGAAGGGGTGCGCAAAGGGTATGAAGAGGGCTTTCTGCGCAAGTCGATGGTGCGCGACCCGCTCGACCGGGTGAACACCGGCGACAACACGCCCTGTGTGTTCCATCCCGAGATCGTACCCGGCGACAAGGTGCATATCACCGTCATGCCTAAAGGCGGTGGCAGCGAGAATATGGGCGCTTTTACCACGTTGGTTCCGGCCGAAGGCGAAGAAGGGGTCAAAAACTTCATCATGAAGACGGTGGAGGACGCCGGAGGCAAGACCTGCCCGCCGATTATTGTTGGCGTTGGCGTTGGCGGTACCATGGACAAATGCGCGTGGCTTGCCAAAAAGGCGCTGCTTCGCCCCATCGGGGTGCGCAACCCCGTCCCGCACTACGCCAGAATGGAAGAAGAGCTGCTGGCGCGTATCAACAACCTTGGCATTGGCCCGCTGGGCATGGGCGGCAGAATCACGGCGCTAGACGTCCATATCGACTATTTTCCCTGCCATATAACGGCGCTGCCGGTTGCGGTTAACCTGCAATGCCATGCCAGCCGATATGCCTCGGCGGAAATATAGGGGGAATTATGAGCATGAACGAAATTATTCAGTTACAGACCCCTTTGACCAAAGATGATATCAAGGAATTGAACATCGGAGATGTTCTGGAGCTGACCGGCACCATTTTCACCGCCCGCGATGCCGCCCATAAGCGGATGCAAACAGCGTTAGCCGAGGGCAAGCCCCAGCCGATCGATTTCAAGGACCAGTTTATTTTCTACGCCGGTCCCTGCCCGACCAAGCCCGGTCGAACCATGGGGTCGATCGCTCCCACGACCAGCATGCGGATGGACAGCTTTGTGGAGATGACCTTCCAGCTCGGAATGCTCGGCATGATCGGCAAGGGCGACCGTTCCGATTTTGTCCCCGGGCTATGTCAAAAATATGGCGGCG
>DALYYK010000433.1:0-2671 GCA_031983305.1 Candidatus Fimivivens sp.
ATGGCCTGCTGACCAAGCCCGAGGCGGAGTACACCGACAAAGAGGCGTTCCACCTGATTATGATGCCGGGCTTTTCGACCAATGAGGTGGTCACCGAATTCTCGGGACGCGGCGTTGGTATGGACGTGGTGCGCCAGAACCTTGAAAAGGTCAACGGCAGCATCTCGGTCGAATCGCAAAAGGGCACCGGCACCACCTTTACGATTAAAATTCCACTGACGCTGGCTATTGTAGACGGCATGGAGGTGGCGGTCAGCGACGGCATCTATATCATTCCGATCACCTCAATCCGCCAGACCTTCAAGCTTGGCGACGGCATTCAGATTCTCAAGGATACCGAGGGTTCCGAGATGGTGATGCTGCGCGGCACCTGTTTCCCTGTCATCCGCCTGCATCGCATTTACGAGGCCGAAAATGCTAAAACCGACCTCAAGGACGGCATTTTTATTCTGATCGAAAACGACCGCAAGGCAGCCTGCCTGTTTGTTGATGAGCTTTTGGGCGAGCAGCAGGTGGTTGTCAAGCCTTTCCCGGCGTTTTTAAGCAAATACAGCATCAAGGGTTACGGTCTGGCGGGCTGCACCATTATGGGCGACGGCAGCATCAGCTTGATTCTCGACGCCAACAATCTGCTCAATAACTTTTAGGAGGTGGCCATCATGGCACAAGTAGCTGTCGACAGTGCTGTCAAATCGGTTGAAAGCTCTGTTTTTGCCGGGAAATACCTGACGTTTTATATTGGGGAAACCGTTTACGGCGTTGCGCTGGAAAATATTCTAGAAATCATCGGCATTCAAGAGGCCACAAGGGTTCCGGGCATTCCGCGTTTTGTCAAGGGCATTATCAATCTGCGCGGCCGCATCGTGCCGGTTATCGACGCGCGCATCAAGATTGGCGCCGGAGAGATTGAATACGACGAGCGCACCTGCATCATCGTCATCAACTGGAAGGAATCACTGGTCGGGCTGATTGTGGACCGGGTTGCCGAAGTCAACGATTTTAAGAGCGAGCAGATTGCGTCGATTCCCGATTTCTCAAGCGTGAACACCAATAAATACCTTTCGTCCATCTGCAAGGTCGGAGAACGTCTGGTGCTGATTCTGGACTGCGACAAATTTTTGGCCGACGATACCTGCGGGAATGCAGCGTTGTGACAAAGTCGTTTGAAGGGATTATATCGCCGATGCTTAAACTGACAGACCAGGAATTTAACGAGTTAAAAACCTTCGTACATAAAAACTATGGCATAGACCTCTCAAAAAAGCGCGTTTTGATTGAGGGACGGATGTCCAACACCCTTTTAAGCTATGGTTTTACAACCTTCAGCCAGTATTTTGAGTTTCTGTACGCCGATAAAACCGGCAACGAAATGACCAAGATGCTCAACAAGCTCACGACCAATTACACCTATTTTATGCGCGAAAATGAGCATTTTGAATTTTTAACCCAGAAGGTTTTGCCCTTTTTTGAGAGCACGCGCACCAACAAGACGCTTTATTTGTGGAGCGCCGGATGCTCCTCCGGGCAGGAGCCCTATTCGATGGCGATGGCGATCAGCGAATACTTCGGCTCAAGAAAAGGGCAGTGGAATACCACGATTCTGGCCAGCGATCTCTCGGTCAACGTACTGGAAAAGGCGTCGAAAGGTGTCTATACCAGCGAAGAGGTCAAAGATATTCCGCCGGCATGGCGCGCCAAATATTTAATCGACCTCAAAGACGGAAATTTTCAGGTCTGCGAGCAGATTCGGAAGGAAGTCATTTTCCGCAGAATCAATCTGATGGAGCCCTTTCAGTTCAAAAGTAAGTTCGACCTGATTTTTTGCCGTAATGTCATGATTTATTTTGACGCGCCCACAAAGGAGCGGCTGGTCAACAAGTATTATGACTGGACCGTCGAGACAGGGTTTCTGTTTATTGGGCATTCCGAAAGTATTAATAGGGAGGCCAGCCGATACACCTATATCCAACCGGCAATTTATCAGAAACGAGGAGCAAAATAGTGTTGGTAAAGAAAAAGAGCCGGGTTTTAATTGTTGATGATTCCATTCTTTTTCGCACAACGCTTTCCAAAAGGCTTGAGGAAGATCCGTTTTTCGAAGTGATCGGTACCGCCTCGGACGCGTTGGAGGCGATGGAAAAAATTAAAGAGCTGCAACCCGACGTTGTAACGCTCGATGTAGAAATGCCCAAAATGAGCGGCATTGAATTTCTAAAAAAGCTCATGCCGCTCTACCCGACGCCGGTGGTTGTCGTCAGCTCCGCCGCTATCACCACGCTTAACGCGTTGGATGCCGGTGCGGTCGACTTTGTTAAGAAGCCGGTGGTCAACTCCCCAAACGACTTGAATCAGTTCATCCGCGAGCTGGTTGTCAAGCTTAAAATTGCGTCGGTCGCCCGGGTAGGGCAGAAAAAGGCACTGGCCGCCAAACCCGCCGAGTCCAAGCCCATGGTGCATCCGGCATTGACTCGCACCATAGACGATATGGTTATTGCCATCGGGGCTTCGACCGGTGGCACAGAGGCTATTCTGGCCGTGGTCAGAGATCTGCCGCCCACGACGCCGGGCATTGTCGTTGTGCAGCATATGCCGCCCGTCTTTACAAGAATGTATGCCGAGCGGCTCAATAACGTTTGCCGTATGGCCGTTAAAGAAGCCGAGCACGGCGACC
>DALYYK010000434.1:0-2669 GCA_031983305.1 Candidatus Fimivivens sp.
GAGAAGGGAAAAGGCAGCCGGTTTATTGTGCGTATTCCAAAGGTGTGAGGGCTGCTAACTTGCTGAAAAACGCATACATTTTTGGCAGCCGGGCTAACGGCGGAAATTATTTGCGCTGGCACGCAGGAACGGCCCCCATCCCCGGCGCTTATATGTTCTGCGGAATATGCGGGCGTCCTCCACTACGTTACAGACGCGAAGCGCCTCGCGGGGGGACGTTGTCCCCCCGCGTGCCCCCTGACCTCCGGTGGGGTTTTGGAACGGGGCTTAAAGAATACGGTTATTGGTGATTGTATGCCTCACGTGAGAGTGTTACCGACCCACCCAACGTCAGTGGGCGCGCATCCAGACTTGCTGCGTGATTATTGCGCGCCCATTAGGTCGGTTTGGCCTTTTAGGGCACGGTGGCGCTTTCATCGCGCCGCCGTGCGGAGAATGTGGTCTTTATCGATAATCAAAACAGCCCACGGGACGGTTTAGCGTTCCGTGGGCTGTTCTGTTGAAAAAAGAAGATTTTGTTTAAAACTTAACCCCAATTTCGTTGTGCGGCGATGCGTATCATCGTTATATTGCGGAGATCAACCGCGTCAGATTGCGTATGGTCAGGCGCATATTGTCTTTTGATAGGAAACGGGACTCTGAAAAGGGCATCGGCCTGCGGTTGATGCTGAAAATCGCGGTGAGGCCGGCGTCATACGCCGCCTCTGCGCCGTCCGCAATATCTCCCACAATGGCCACGACGGGTACCTTGTACCTCTGGCAGTGCTTGGCCACGCCTACGACCACCTTGCCCCGCAGGCTCTGGCTGTCGATGCGGCCCTCGCCGGTCACAACAAGATCGGCCCCGGGCAACAGCGCATCAAAGCCGACGGTGTCAAGTACCGTGTCAATACCCATTTGAAGCGATCCGCCCAAAAGTCCGACCAGGCCGCCGCCCATACCGCCCGCAGCGCCCGCCCCGGGCAGGTTGAGAATATCGGCGCCGGTGTCGCGCTTTAATATGTCCGCGAAATGCGCCAACCCCTCGTCGAGCAGACGAACCGTTTCAATGTCGGCGCCCTTCTGCGGCCCGAACACGGCGGCAGCGCCGCTCTCACCGCAAAGCGGGTTGTCGATATCGCACATGATCACAAGTGTGACGCCGGCCAGGCAGGCCAGCCGTCCGCTGAGGTCAATACTGGCAATGTTTTTAAGTGTCTCCCCGACCGGGACAAAACTTTGACCCTGCGCGTCAAGAAACCGAATGCCCAGCGCGGCCGCACAGCCGGCGCCGCCGTCGTTGGTGGCGCTGCCGCCAAGGCCGACAATGATTTTCTTTGCGCCGTCTCTCGCGGCGGCCTCGATGAGCTGGCCGACGCCGTAGGTGGTCGTTTTTTCGGCGTGACGATTTTCGCCCGCCAGAGGCAGGCCCGCTGCAGCGGCCATTTCCACAACGGCCAGCGTGTCGCTGAGTCTGCCGTAAAACGCCTCCATGCTTTCCCCGTAGGGGCCTTTTACGGTGACAAATTTCTTTTCGCCGCCGATAGCGGTCAGAAAAGCGTCGACGCTGCCCTCGCCGCCATCCGCTACCGGGATGGCGCGGATGTCGGCGTCGGGGAAGACCGCCGCAATTTCTTCCTGCATGATGCCGCATATCTCGGCGGACGAAAGGGTGCCCTTAAACGAATCGGGAACCAGAACGAACTTTTTCATACCGTCACCTGCTATTTATTGACAACATTCGCAGGGCTACCCGCCAAAAACTGCTTGAGATTCTCAATGGCGATGTTCATCAGACGCTGGCGGCTCTCTTTGGGTGCCCACGAGATGTGGGGGGTGATGATGCAGTTTTTCGCCTTGAGCAGAGGGTTATCGGCCTTGATTGGCTCGGTCGAGACGACGTCGAGTCCCGCCGCGTAAACCTTGCCGCTGTTGAGTGCGTCGGCGAGATCCTGCTCGACGACGAGCGGGCCGCGCGAGTTATTGAGGATGATGACGCCGTCCTTCATCTTGTCGATATTCTCTTTGCAGATGATGCCCTGTGTCGACGGGAACAGCGGGCAGTGTACGGCGACGACGTCGGAGGCGGCCAGCAACGCGTCAAGCGAGACGTAGTCGGCAATTTCCTTACCCTGTTCGTTGGGATATTCGTCAAACGCGACAACCTTCATGCCCATCGCCTTTGCGATGCGCCCGGTCGTCTGGCCGATTCGGCCAAAGCCGATGATGCCCATCGTCTTGTCCGCGAGCTCGATGAGCGGATAATCCCAGAAGCACCAGTCGGGATTGTTCTCCCACCGCCCCGCGTGCACGGCGTCGGAATGATGCGCGACGTGGTGGCAGATCTCGAGCAGCATCGCAATGGCGAACTGACCGACTGCGTCGGTGCCGTAGGTCGGGATGTTGCAGACCAAAATGCCCTTCTCCTTCGCGGCGGCGCCATCGACGACGTTGTAGCCCGTCGCGAGCACGCCGATGAACTTGATGCTCGGGCAGGCTTCCAGAACCTTTTTAGAGAGCGGGGTCTTGTTGGTGTAGACGATTTCGGCATCGCCGATCCGCGCGATGGTCTCGCTTTCGTCGGTCAAAGAGGTCCGGTCATAGACTGTCAGTGCGCCGAGCGCTTCAAGCCCGGCCCAGCTCAGGTCGCCGGGGTTTAGCGTATAGCCGTCTAATACGACAATTTTCAT
>DALYYK010000435.1:0-2656 GCA_031983305.1 Candidatus Fimivivens sp.
CCAGACGGGACTCCAAAACAGCCTTGACGGTCCTTTCATAGGTGCGGTTGAGGTGCTCGCGCATCATCTCTTTGGACAGCGCGGCGTCTTTGGCGGCGATGGCCTTATAGATCGCCTCGTGCTCGTCCGCGACAGCACAGCACTTGCCGGGGCTGGAAAACGCGTCGAGCGTTTCGAACCGCAAAAACTGATCGCGCAGCGTTTCAATAGATTCAAGCAGCTTTTGATTGCCCGCTGCCTCAAAAATACAGCGGTGGAACTGCCTGTCGAGCTTATACAGCGTCACCGCTTCTATCTGGGGCTGAGCGGCGCTGCGCATTTCCTGAAGGTTTTTTTCCATACACGCCAACGCGTCGGCTCCCGCGCGCAGCGCGGCAAGCTCGGCGCCGGACTGCTCGATAATCCCGCGCATCTCCACAATATCAACCGCTTCTTTACGTGTAAGCGACACAATTTTGATGCCGCGCCCGCGCAAAAAGGTGATATACCCCTCCTTTTGAAGCTCCAGCAGCGCCTCGCGCACCGGTGTCCGGCTAATTTTTAAGGCGGCGCAAAGCCCGTCCTGCGAATAGACCTCGTCCATCTTAAGGCGGCGATATAAAATCGCCTCCTTGAGAAGATCGTAAGCCTGTTCTTTATAGGTTGGGGTTGAGATACTGTCATTCTCACCCAGAAAGGTGGAATCGGGGAATTGAGCCATAGGATCCTCCAAAATCGGTAATATTTATAATGGGACAAGGAAAATGTTGGCCATAACAAATTTAGTATAGCATTGCCGGATGAAAATTTCAATCACCCGCTACCCAAGCAGATTGGGCAGGAATAAAACTGTCTGAGGGAAATAGGTGACAATGAGCAGCACGACAATCAGCACCGCGATCATCGGCAGCAGGTCGCGCATCTGCTGTTTGAGCGAAATTTTGGCGATGGAGCCCGAGACAAACAGGCAGACGCCCAGCGGCGGCGTGCACATGCCGATGGTCAGGTTGACCGCCATAATCAAGCCAAAGTGGATTAAGTCGACGTCAAAATTCTGCACCAGCGGAATGAACAGCGGCGCAAAGATGACCAGCGCGCTGGTCGTATCGATAAAGGTGCCGGCGATCAGCAGGATGATGTTGATGACCAGCAGCAGCATGAACTTGGAGTGGATTGAATCGCTTAAGTAAGCGCTGATCTGCTGCGGAATCTGGTTGACGGTGATAATCCAGGTGAAAAGTGAGGCGAAGGCCACCACGATCAGCACCTGGCCGGTGCTTTTGGCGCAGTTGACGAGCACCGAGATCATCTGCTTAAGCTTAAGCTCCCTGTAGACAAACGCGCCGACCACCATGGCGTAGAAGACGGCGATAGCACCCGACTCGGTGGCTGTGAACTTGCCGCTCATGATGCCGCCGATGATGATAACCGGCATCAGCAGCGCCAGCAGCGCGTCCTTGGCTGAGGCGAGAATTTCTCCGGGGCTCGCCGCGGTGTCGCGCCCGGTGTAGTTGCGCTCTTTGCCGACAATGTAGCTGTAGATCATCAAGCCGATACCCATCAGGATGCCCGGGATGAACCCGCCTATAAACAGCTTGCCGACACTGACGTTCGCCATAACGCCGTAAATGAGCAGCGGAATCGACGGCGGAATAATGGGGCCGATTGAACCCCCGCAGGCCAGAAGCGGGGCGGAGAAGGTGCTTTCGTACCCTTTCTCCTTCATCAGCGGAATCATGATGCCGCCGATGGCCGCGGTGGCCGCAATAGCCGAGCCGGTGATGGCGGCAAAAAACATGCAGGCGAGGATGCTGACCATTGCCAGGCCGCTTGGAAAGTGCCCGAGCAGCGTATCGGCAAAGTTGACCAGCCGCTTGGACATGCCGCCCTGGAACATCAATTCACCCGCCAGCATGAACAGCGGAATGGCGATGAGCGCGATCGAGTCAGCGCCGGTGAACATGCGCTGTACGACGATCAGCGGCTGAAAGCCGCTGGCCAGCACGCCGCCCAGCGAGACAAAACCCAGCGAGAAGCAGATGGGCACGCCAATTAAAAAGGTTGCAAACAGCAGCAGAATCATGGTCATGCCTGCTCACCGCCCTTCTGCACGGGCTTATTGAAGCCCGCAATGGCTTCGATGAGCTGCTGGATCATATAAAACAGCATGAACCCGGCTGAGATCGGCACGCTCATGTAGTATATCGACATCGGAATGGGCAGATAGGGTGCCATCTGGCTTGCGCCGGTCTGCGCAAACGCATAGCCAAACCAGATGAGAAACGAGGCAAAGCCGATCAACGCGATTTGAATCAGCAGCTCAAGCAGCTTTCGCAGCTTGTCGGGCAGCATGGTAATAAAAACATCGATGTTCAGATGCGCATGATCCTTCACACAATAGGCCGCGCCCGAGAAGACCAGATAGGTAAAGCAAAGCCGAATGGCATCCTGGCTCCAGGAGAGCGGGGCTTTAAAGGCAAAACGGAAGACGACCTGCAAAAAGGTTACGACAAACAGCACCAGCGAGGTGCTTGCCATGACGAGTTGTAAAACGCTTTGCGCCGCCTTATTGATCATTTTCATAAAAGGCCTCCTTCATTTAGGGACAAATACACTGGGCGGTTATGCGGGCGCGTTCGGCCGAAAGCGGCGCCGGTTGACGATTCTTTTAATACTG
>DALYYK010000436.1:0-2649 GCA_031983305.1 Candidatus Fimivivens sp.
TGGGGCTTATCGGGTGCTGCTTGACTTCATCACCCGCAACGGCTATGTTATCTGCGGCTATTCCTATAAGGAAGGTATCATTGACGAAATCTCGCAAAAGGATATGCGGCATTACATCACCCGTATATCCATACAGATTGCGCCTTTGGGCTCGGCACCTGAACATTAAAAAGCAGATGGGTATATCTAGTCTGTCAAAAAAGTCGCCATCCGGCGATTTTTTTGTATACCCGCCTTGTGTAGAGGCAGATTGCTTAAAAGGACTATGACCCGCGATCAACGGTGGAAATACTGGACATAGGGCAACGGCGCCCAAGGCTGCCTGCTTGCGATAATAGTTCGGTGATGGATTCTATATGTTTTTATCCGTCCATTTTTGCGTATGCTTTGCGTATAAAAAACTGATATTTTTCAGAGAAAATATTATTTTGTCTGGTATAATGATATTAGAGCTGTACACCGAGGAGATGATAAGATGGAAGCAAAAAAAATAATATACATTGCCGACGATGAGCAAAACATCCGGGAAGCAATCAAGACCTTTCTGGAAAGTGAAGGCTATGTCGTCGCCGCCTTTGAAAATGGCGACCTGTTGCTGGACGCTTTTCAAAAGGCAGCCTGCGATCTTGTCATTCTTGATGTGATGATGCCGGGCTCGGGCGGCTTTGCTATCTGTACCGAGCTGCGAAAGCGCTCGACCGTGCCCATCATCATGCTGACGGCGCGTGATTCTGACTTGGATTACGCCACGGGCCTCAGCCTCGGCAGCGACGATTACTTCACAAAACCTTTTTCAGCCATGTCACTGGTCATGCGGGTCAAGGCTATTTTTCGGCGCATTGAGTTTGAAAAGCAAAGCATTGGCCAAACGGAGGACACGCGCACCCTCTCCTTTGGGGATATTATCATGGACTTGAGGGGCAAAAGCGTCAAGGCTGGCGGGCAGGAGGTGTCGCTCACGCCCAATGAGTACGACCTGCTGAAATATCTGATGGGGAAGAACGATCAGGCGGTTTCGCGTGATGAGCTGCTCGAAAGCATCTGGGGCTACAACACCGAAATTGAAACACGGGCGACCGACGATACGGTGAGAAGGCTTCGGAAAAAGCTGGAACACAGCAGCGTCGTGATCGAAGCCGTTTGGGGCTTTGGATTTCGGCTAAAGGTGCGTGATAAAAATGGCTAATCATTTTTTGGGCCGAAGGTGGCACATCAAACCCAGAATTTTTATTATGCTGCTTTTATTACTGGCGATTGTGTTTACCAGCGTCTTTGTGGCATTCAATCTGTTCATCAGCGGCTATATCCGCACAAATGTGCAAGAGCAGCTCGACGGGCTGGTCAAAAACTTCGGGATGTATGAGGACAAGCCTCGAGATAAGCCGCCGGGCGACCCCTATATGCCGGATCTTTCAGGACAGCAAAAAAATCGGCTGGGGGCTCGGGGCGAGGTCATTATTCTGGACTCAAATTATGAAATTCAAGGCTATAATGAGCGCGGCAGCAATGAAGATATTGACGAGCTTAAGCGAATCGCCTCCTCGCTCAAAGAGCGGGCCGTCCCCCTTTTCAGCGCACGGTATGTATTTGTTGGCACCGACGAGGATGCATACTATATCTCCTCCATCGAGGACGGAAAACGCCCCGGCAGTTTTTTTGTGTTCTATGTGAGTGTGGCGGGTATTAACCATCTGGTGGATACCGTCAACTTTTCCATGGCGGTCATTATGGCTGTCGCCATGCTCATCTGCTTTTTAATCGCCAATCTGATTGCCGGGTCGATTACCAAGCCGGTCAAAGCGCTTTCGACCTTTGCGGAGGAAATGGGCAGGGGCCACTTCAAAAGAAGGCCCTTTGCGTTTCAGGACATTGAGTTTGACGAGCTGGGAGAGGCCATGAATCGATCAGCCGAAAAACTGGATGCCTATGACAAAGACCAGCGCGCCTTTTTTCAGAACGTCTCCCACGAGCTGCGCACCCCGCTCCAATCCATCCGGTGCTATGCCGAGGGGGTGGAATATGGGTTGATGGACCCCCAAAAAGCGGGTGCGACCATCGTATCTGAGACCGACCGCCTGAGCGAGCTGGTGGAGGATCTATTATATATCTCCCGTGTGGACAGCATCTCCTCTCATGTGGAGATGCAGGAAAGCGATCTGCGCGACACCCTATCCCTTTGTGCGGAAAATCTCCGGCCGATGGCCGAGAAAAAAGGTCTTCAATTTAAATATCAATTCGAAAATGAGCCCGTCCTGTTTTGCTATAATGAAAAACACATGTACCGCGCCTTTTCTAACCTGATCGCAAACGCACTGCGTTATGCCGATCGCACCATTACGCTGCGCTGCCAGAGCAGGACGCGGCAAATCGAGGTGTCGGTCATCGACGATGGCCCCGGTATCACCGCCAAAGACCTGCCCCATATCTTCGAACGCTTCTACAAGGGTCGGGACGGCAAGCACGGCATCGGACTTTCCATTGTAAAGTCGGTCGTGGAATTGCATGGCGGTGAGATTACGGTGGATTGCGGAGAGGGAACGCGTTTTACCATTTCTTTTCCCTCTAAAATAGAACAAATAAAATAATCCCCATGCACAGCAGGCCCGCGCCGGAAACGCGAGCCTGCTGTTTTGCGTTCCCTATTCTCAA
>DALYYK010000437.1:0-1688 GCA_031983305.1 Candidatus Fimivivens sp.
GGATAAAAAAATTAAGAATATTTATTCCCTGATTGCCGTGGCGGCACTATTCGTATTTTTGTTTTTGCTTGAGCGTACGCTGCCTTCAACCTCGATGCTGTTTACTGTGCTCAAAAAGGGCGCGATCTACGCGCTTGTGGCCGTCTCGATGAACCTTCTCAACGGCTTTACAGGCTTGTTCTCGCTCGGGCAGGCAGGCTTTATGCTCATCGGCGCCTACGCCTACGCGATTTTTACGATTCCCCCGCAGGCGCGGGCGCAGGTCTATCAGTATTTTGACGGCGGCATCGTTCAATTCGCGCTGCCGGTGCCGGTGGCGCTCGTGCTCGCCGGTCTTGCGGCAGCGGTGTTCGCGTTTTTTATCGGCCTGCCGGTGCTGCGCTTAAAGGGCGACTACCTTGCCATTGCAACGCTGGGCTTTGCCGAAATTATCCGCGCCATCTTCCAGTGGGATAAGCTCGGCCCGCTGACCAACGGCTCGAATCTGCTGCGCAAATTCCCGACCTTTTCATCGGTGCTGTTTCCGTTCGCGGTGTCGGGCATCTGCATCGCGTTGATTGTTCTGCTCATCAATTCCTCGTTCGGGCGGGCGTTTAAAGCAATCCGCGAGGATGAAATCGCGGCCGAAGCCATGGGCGTCAGCTTATTTAGGCACAAGATGCTGTCCTTTGTCATCAGCTCGTTCTTCGCGGGCGTCAGCGGCGCGCTGCTGGCCATGTACCAGACGACGGTGCAGGCCTCGGCATTTAAGTCGGCGATGACCTATGAGATTTTGTTGATTGTGGTGCTCGGCGGCATCGGCTCAATCACCGGCAGCTGTCTTTCATCCTTTTTGTTCATTGCGTGCAGCGAGTGGTGGCTGCGCTTTCTCGACGCTGAGACGGTTATCAACGGTTTTCACATCCCCTTGCTGCGCTCCGGTTTTCGCAAGGTTGTGTTCTCGGTCATCATCATGATCGTCGTGCTGTTCTACCGTCAGGGCATCATGGGCGACCGCGAGTTCTCGTGGGACGGCCTAATCGGCTTCTTTAAAAAGCCGTTTGCGAAAAAGGCGAAGGGCGGTGCAGCGCATGAGTGAGACTGTATTGCGTTTAGAAAATGTCACGATGCAGTTTGGCGGCGTTGTGGCGGTCAACGACCTGTCGATGGAGATTAACCGCGGCGAGATCGTCGCGCTCATTGGCCCGAACGGCGCTGGTAAAACCACTGCCTTTAACGTGATAACCGGCGTTTATACCCCCACGAACGGCGCGATTCACTTTAACGGTGAGCTGATTGTATCCAATCATCCGCAGGGTCCGATGAAAAAGCTCTATCAGGGCGGCGATGCCGATAAATTCAATAAGGTGCTCGTCAAAACCCCCGACGCGATCACGAAGTTGGGCGTTGCGAGAACCTTTCAGAATATCCGGTTGTTTAAAAACCTCACAGTGTTTGAAAACGTACTGATCGGGCGGCATTTGCGTTCTAAGGCAAGGGCGTTGTCGGCCACACTGCGCTTAAACCGCGCCGAAGAGGCCGCTATGCGGCAAAGAACGCTTGAGCTGCTGAAAATTCTCGGCCTTGAGGATTTAAAGAATGAAAAGGCCAACAACCTGCCCTACGGTAAGCAGCGCCGTCTGGAGATTGCGCGCGCGCTCGCCACTGAGCCGACGCTGCTGTTGCTCGATGAGCCTGCCGCCGGTATG
>DALYYK010000437.1:1698-2616 GCA_031983305.1 Candidatus Fimivivens sp.
CAGGAAACCGAGGCGCTGACCGACTTTATCAAGCAGATCCGCGACGATTTCGGTCTGACGGTACTAATGATCGAGCACCACATGGATCTCGTCATGCGCATCTCCGACCGCATCTATGTGCTGGATTTTGGCAAGACCATCGCCTCGGGCACGCCGGGCGATATTCAAAACAACAACCGCGTTATAGAGGCGTATCTGGGGGTGGCGGCCGATGATTAGAGTCAACGATTTACAGGTTAATTACGGCGGTATCGAGGCGGTCAGGGGCATTTCGTTTGAG
This sequence comes from Candidatus Fimivivens sp., assembly GCA_031983305.1. Lineage (GTDB taxonomy): Bacteria > Bacillota > Clostridia > Oscillospirales > Ruminococcaceae > Yanshouia. The sequence goes on from DALYYK010000437.1 coordinate 1,979, forward strand.
GTGCCCGAGAAGAGCATCGTTACGCTGATCGGCGCGAACGGTGCGGGCAAAAGCACAACGCTGCGCGCCATCGCGGGGCTGGTGCCGATTAAGGGCGGCGAGATCCGATTCGGAGATCAAAAGATCAGCGGTCTGCCGACCGAGGCAATTGTCTCAAAGGGTGTCACACTTGTCCCAGAGGGACGCCGTGTCTTTGCCGATCTGTCGGTGCTTGAGAATATCAAAATTGGCGCTTACCTGCGGCACGACAAGCTCGATGACGACATTGCGTGGGTGTACGATTTGTTCCCGCGCCTCAAGGAACGACACTGGCAGGCGGCGGGTACGCTCTCGGGCGGCGAGCAGCAGATGCTCGCGGTCGCCCGCGCGCTCATGAGCCGTCCCAAGGTGCTGATGATGGATGAACCCTCGTTGGGGCTCGCGCCGATCATCGTGCGCGGTATCTTTGATATTATCAAGGAGATCAACCGTCAGGGCATGACGATTCTGCTCATCGAGCAGAACGCCAACATGGCGCTGCACACGGCAGACTATGCCTATGTGCTCGAAACGGGGCGAATTACAATGTCGGGCGAGGGCAAAAAGCTGCTGGTGGATGAAGAGGTCAAAAAAGCTTATCTGGGCCGATAAAGGCCAAA
>DALYYK010000438.1:0-2616 GCA_031983305.1 Candidatus Fimivivens sp.
GATAATTTCAGTTTTGACTTTACCGCCGGGCGCCGTGTCCGTCTGCGTCTTTTTATTGAGCAGAACATTGCGATAAACCTCGGCGAGGGCGTAGGCGCCGATCATAACCGGAATATAGTCGATGCCGTTCATCAAAAACTGCTGGTTAAAGGTATAGCGCTGCGCGCCCGAGATCGCGTCCAGACCCACGGTTGAAACCAGCAGTCCCAGACAGGCCGAAAGCAGCGCCTTGACCGGCTGCTCCGAGCCGATGCTCGCAATACAGCTTAATCCCAGCAGCGATAGCGCGAAAAATTCGGCGCTTTGAAATTTTAACGCCCACTGTGCCAGCAGCGGCGCGCAGGAAACCATGATAAGACCCGAGAAGATGCCGCCCACCGAGGAGGCGGTAATCGAAAGACCGATCGCACGCGGCGCTTCTCCGCGCTGGGCCATCGGGTACCCGTCAAACGTGGTGGCGACCGCACTGGGCGTGCCGGGTGTTTTGAGCAGTATAGCCGAGATGGAGCCGCCGCACATAGCGCCGACATAAACCGCGACCAGTACGACCACGCTTTGAATCGCTTCCATGCCGTAGGTGAAAGGCAGCATCAATATAACCGCCATCGATGCGCTCAGGCCGGGCAGCGCGCCCGCGGTAAGGCCCCAGGTAGTGCCCAGTACAACAAGCAGTAGCGTGATAGGAGAAAAGACATTCATAAATCCCTGTGCAACCATCTTATTCTCCTCCTCAATATAAGTAGTAGCTGAATTCTTTGATGACGCCAATGCCGCGAGGCAGCGCGATAAAGAAAACGCGGCCGAAAATGACGATCAGCATGGCGGTGAACAGCAACGAGAAAACGGCGGTTTTACCATATGATTTATAGCCCAGCGCCGTAATGCTCCCGGCGGTGAACAGCAGTGTGACAATGGCAAAACCCAGTGATTTGATGGTCAGAATGTAGCACAGCAGCAGCAGGACAATAACGCCCACACGCTTGTAATCTGAGGCGGACGCGCCTGCGTGCTCAGTGACGGCCTTGGGTGCGCGCAGCGTTTGCAGGGTGCTATAGGCCAGCAATACCAGACCGATTGTGGCAAATATCATCGGGAAGCCCCCGGCCCCCAGATGATCGGCCGCGATCGAGGTGGAGGATATCGTTGTGCCGCAGACCAAAAACATCAGCAGTACACAGCCAATAAACAGGTTGAAAAGCAATTCCATTCATTACACTCCCTAATGGTGTATGGCGCGAGCGTCCCTTGTGCCTGATCCCCAACGCAAGGAATATCCCCGCTTTGTCAACGCTCGCGCCCCGGGCCGAGATCCGTTCATTATTTATTGAAAATTCTCTTATAGCCTATCAGCTCATCCTGCCAAAGCTTGCCGTAGGTTTCGGCATCCATATAGCCGGGTATGAGGTCAGATTTGTCGTTTTCAGCCATCTTGCGGTACTCGTCGGACTCATAGACCTTTTTAATAATATCCTCGAGATAGTCCACAATCTCCTGAGGGGTGCCCTTCTTGACGGCAAAGCCTCTCCAAGAGCCCTGCGTAAAGTTGATTCCCTTCTCTACGGTACAGGGAACGTCCTTCATCTCCTCAACCTCGGTAAGCCGGCGGTCATACAGCGTGACAATCGGCACAACCTCGTCGGTTTGCAGCATCTGCAAGAAGGAGATGAGCTTGTCTTGATAGATATCGATCTCGCCGCCGAGCAGCGCGGATTTGGTTTCAGCCGCAGAGTTATACGGCACATAGACCAATTCGATACCGGCCGCTTCCGCAAAGCCTCTTACGATGTAGTCGTCGAGACCGCCGGGTGAGGTGCCGCCCACCTTAACGGTATTGGGATGCGCTTTGGCGTACGCCATCATGCTGTCAAGGTCGGTGAAATGGGGATTCTTACTGCTGATTGCAAAGGACTGAATATCCACTTGGAAGTTGCCGATCGGCACAAAGCATTCGGAAAAATTGATCGGCGCGGTGCCCTGCGCCTCAATGATTGGCAGCGACGGCGTAATTTCAAGAATGGTATAGCCGTCGGCATCCTGCTCATTGGCGTAAACCATACCGTTGGTGCTACCGCCGCCGGCCTTATTGACGACGTTGATGGGCTTGTCGATGTAATTGCCCATAAGCTGTGCGACGGTTCTGGCCATCATATCGCCGGAGCCACCGGCGCCGAAGGGAACGACCATCTCAATAGCGCGCTTGGGATAATCGAGCTTGGGCGGCGCAGCCTCTGAAGAGGCGGCAGACGACGCATCTGCTGTTGAAAACGGAGAAGGCTTGGAGGAGCTTGCACAGGCCGCAAGGCCGAGAACCATCATTGCCGATAATAAGACTGCCATCATCTTTTTGTTCATCTTACTTTTCTCCTTTTGTATTCAGTTCGGTTGCTGCTCTGAGTACATCGCGATAGTCTGCCGGTGCGGTGGCGTTAAAATACTCTTTGAGACCCAGATCACAAAACCATTGCAGCCTGTTTATGGTTCCCTCGGTTGCAAAGGCCGGCAATCCAAGCGCTTGCAGGGTCGCTTTTACGTCCTTCATTTCGCTTATGCGGCGCTCGGCGGCAACAGCGGTGCGATTGATCAAGAGGTTTGCCAACTGCTCGGGCGTTGCCTCGG
>DALYYK010000439.1:0-2613 GCA_031983305.1 Candidatus Fimivivens sp.
TTATTAGTATATCACTCTGCGACAGGATTGTCTACGCCATTGCACAATTTTTTCGATATTTTTCTTTTTCTCATTATTGTGACAATTGATTTTAAATATAGAAACCATATACTTGTTTATAATTCATAAATTTTGTTTTTTGCATATAATCTTTCACATTTCTGTTGATTTTCTATGTCCGTAATGTTAAAGTAGTGCTGATACAGCTAGTATCATACGAAAGGAGATTTGCAAGAATGTCCGCTAACAAGAAACTTAATCTTTCCGTTCAGATTCTTATCGGGCTCTTGGCCGGTGTCGCGGTCGGTTTATGCATGCAGGGGGAGGGGGCGCGCCTCTTCGCCAACAGCTGGATTAAACCTTTGGGCACCTTGTTCCTCAACGCAATTAAGATGCTCATTGTCCCTCTGGTTTTCTCTTCGCTGATCGTCGGCACCTGCGGTCTGGGTGACGCCAAACGCGTGGGGCGCATCGGCGGCAAAACCATCGCCTATTATCTCGTTACCACCGCGCTGGCGGTGACGCTCGGCCTCGTTGTAGGCAACCTCGGGCATGTGGGCGGCGGCTTTGTGCTGGCCGAGGGTCTGACCTATCAGGCTCAGGAGGCGCCAAACGTTGTCGATACGTTGCTCAACATCATCCCGGCCAACCCGCTTAAGGCGTTGGTGGATGGCAATATGCTGCAAATTATTGCCTTTGCGCTGTTTTTGGGCGGTTCAATCATCATAGTGGGCGACCGTGCCAAGCCGGTCTCCAATTTCTTTGACGGCATGGCCGAGTGCATGTACGCGCTGGTGGCCCTCATCATGAAATTTTCGCCCATCGCCGTTTTCGCGCTCATTGTGCCGATTGTCGCCGCAAACGGACCGTCGGTGCTGCTGCCGCTGTTAAGCGTTATTCTCGCGGTTTATATCGGCTGCATTTTACACATGGCTATCGTCTATTCCTTCTCGGTTCGCGCACTGGCCAAGATCAGTCCGCTGACCTTCTTTAAAAAATGCTCCGAAGCGATGCTGTTCGCCTTCACGACGGCCTCCAGCTCGGCCACGCTGCCATTTTCGATGATGGCGTCTGAGAGGCTGGGCGTTCCGATGTCGATCCGCAGCTTTGTGCTGCCGCTGGGCGCGACCATCAATATGGACGGAACCGCGATCTATCAGGGCATCTGCGCGCTGTTTATTGCCAACGTCTATGGCATTCCGCTAAGCATGGGCCAGCAGATGACCATCATTCTGACCGCCACGCTGGCTTCGATCGGTACGGCAGGCGTGCCGGGCGCAGGCGTTGTGATGCTGGGCATGGTGCTACAGTCGGTCGGCCTGCCGCTCGAGGGCGTGGCGCTGATCGCCGGTATCGACCGCATCCTCGATATGGCGCGAACCACCGTCAATATTACCGGCGATATCGCCTGCTCGGTGGTCGTTGCCGCTTCTGAAAAGGAGCTGACCCCAACGGCCGACTGACTCGCTTCATTTTAAAATACCCCTTTTCTCCCGGATAGGCGCGGCAAAGCGTATTTTGCCGCGCCTATCCTCATCTCTGATCGCGTTGAGGGCGCGGTATTTAAAAACTTCGCTGCCGGCGCTTCTTTGGCCCGATTACGCAAAAATTAACTCTATACAATTTTTACAATTCGCCCTGAAATGTGAAAATTGTGAGCGTTGTCTGATATTTCTAGCTTTTCTATTGATGGCCTTCCGATTGGGTGCTAAAGTTTAATTAACGCAGCACTCTTGTTTGGTGACAGTGGCAAAATTAAGGAACGACATCGGAGGAACACGGCATGAGTATTGTTATCACAGGATCTGATCGTACTGCTGAATCGCTTACAACATCGTATGAGCACGCGCAACAGGTCAACGGCACCACCCAAACCGCCGCGGCGCAGACGGAGAAAACCACCGTCCCAGACTCTGAAAATGAGGTAAAGGTTTCTCAACAAATATGACCGCGTGGAGATCAGTGCGGAAGGGTATCAAAAAGCGCAGGACACCGGCGCATTTTCTTCTCTCGCCGGTACGGCGGAGCAGACCGACGCTGAAAAGGCCGTTTCTGCAATCGAGACGGCGCTTACCGCCTCGGAGACCGGTAAGGAAACGAATCTTGAACAGCTGTCTGAAGCAGAATTAAAAGCGCTGGTGGCCGACGGCACCATTACACAGGCACAAGCCAACAAGGAATTGCTGCGCCGCGCCAGAGAAGCGTCGGCCGCCGAAGCACCGGAAAAGTCCGGCAGCCAACAGATAGCCGACCTCGCGGAATAAGATGCGATGCGCGATGCTCTCGTTCTATTCTTATTCAACGCCCGCTCCTTCCCTTTTAAAAGCAGGTCACATGCACCAGCCTGTGGCCTGCTTTTGTTAAGCGCCGTCTATTGTGATATGACGTCATCTGGGTTATACTGATTAAAGCTGGAAGGAGCGATTCCCATGTGTAAGCCGGCCTTTACCTATCTGCTCAAGTGTGCCGACGGCACCCTTTACGCCGGCTGGACCTTTGACCCCGCCGCGCGGCTCGCCGCGCACAACAACGGCACGGGCGCCAAATATACCCGCGCACGCAGGCCGGTGGCGCTGGCTTATCTCGAGCGCTGTGACGATAAGCGCGCCGCCA
>DALYYK010000440.1:0-2609 GCA_031983305.1 Candidatus Fimivivens sp.
GAATTTGCAGGCCCTTCTCCCCTTTGTTGACGCTGCGGTCAAGGGTTTCCCATGTTTTGAATCCCGCCACCCTCGTAGCGCTGGGATTCTGAAGGTAGATCAGCATCGAGTTTCTGAAGCTGTACCGGTGGAAACGGGAAAGCGTTCTGAGATATTCGGCATATTTGCCGCTGCTGAAAACCTCCTGTACCCCCTCTTTGAGCTGATCGGTGAGTGCTTTGACCTTATCGGCTTGGCTGATTGCGGTGTCGTTCATTTTGTACCATCCCTTCGTTGTCATAGCATTTATAAGCTATACGGCAATAGATCTGTTCCGGCGTGTCCGGCAGATCGAAAACCGGCAGCGTGTGCTCGCTCTTGGGAAAAATGATCTTCAGGGCTGCCTGCGCCTTTGTGATTTCGTTGGCTGTGCCGTAAAGGTAGACCTCCATAGGCTTATTCCCCGTCGTCGGGAGTACCCGCCTTTTTGCTGTCCCCCACAAAAAACGCCTTATCGACATTGATCTCAAAGGTACTGCGCTTCATACCCTCCTTGTCGGTGAACTCACGGGTTTCGATCGCACCCTCGACGCCGATCGGCTTCCCCCTGACAAAGTTACGTGATACAAAATCACCATTGTTCCGCCAAGCGACGCAGTTGATAAAATCAACCTTGCGGTTGCCGTCGCCGTCCTTATAGGCGCGGTCAACTGCAATGCGGAAGTTGCAAAGGCTCGTTCCCTGCGGGGTGGTCTTGCGCTCCGGGTCGGCGGTGAGCCGCCCGATTAGAATGGTTTTGCTGTACATAGCTGTCTCTCCTTTTAAAATGTCAGGATTATTAACGGTTGACGCTAATATCTGTATTCGGATCCCTTGTGTCATGAAAGTCGCTTTCGTCGTAAACCTTTCGAAATTTCGGGTCAAAGTCTGGTACGTCCTCAGCTATCCTTTGCTCCATACGCAGCCATTGAGCGAATGCAACGGCTCCCATTAACGCTCCCATAAAGCCAACCAAAGCTGAAATTAAACAAACTTGTCCAACACTAACTTTTGATGATCCAACTCTTTTAAAAATCATTTTTGTCGCCTTTAACATAACCCCAGCTCCTGTCACGATACTTTACGGTTGAAATCAACCTCGGTCACATTGCGTTGATCCATCGGATCCTTGGTACCCTTGAATTCGCTCTCGTCGTAAACCTTACGATAATTCGGATCGAAGTCCGGTACTGCTTCGGACATTAGCCGCCTGCGGCGCAGCCACCACAGCGTGCCGGCGGTACCGGCGGACGAGAGTCCGAATGCGCCTGCCGCAAGCCCGGCCATCTGTCCCTGTGTCATGCCGGCGGCTTTGGGGTCTTCCTCCGGCTCCTCTTCGATTTGGGGTTCAGGTATGGGTTCGGGTTCGGGCTCAGGCTCCGGGTCGGGGATGGCTGCGGGTTCGGGATCTGGTTCGGGGGTAACGGGCGCGGGCTGAGACGGTGCGATGATACCCGGCACCGCCGTCAACGTCGTGCGGACCGGCAGCTCCAGCGTGTCGGAGGCATTGCCGGCATTGTCCACCGCCTTAATCGTTACGGTGGTGATCCCCTCCGGGATGGTGTAGGCCAAGTTGCCGCCATAGATCTTGCTGCCGCTGTGTTCCACATTGTTGACGTAAATCGCCTTAACGCCGGACTTCTTATCCTCCGCGCGGATGTTCACAATTTTGTCTTGCTGTGCAGCCGACACCGTGGGGGCCGCGCGATCAAAGCAGATGATGTCAAGGGAGGTTTCCTTGACCGTACCGTCCGCGTTTTCAACCGACGCGTAAACGGTCGTGTCGTCATCGATCCAGATATAGCGGCTGGAGGTCACGTCGGTCCAGTCGTCGTCCTCGCCGGTCTTGGCCATGATCGCCTTCAGCCCGATGCTGTCGCCGGCGGTGATTTTCACCTTGGCGCGGCTGGCGCCTGTCCAGTCCGGGGCTTCGATCTCCAGCTTCAGCGTGGATTTTACCGTACTCTTGGGCACCGCCTTGTTGACCATCGCGGACAGATCACCGTTGGGGTTGACCGCCTGCACATGCAGCGTGTCGACGTCCTTGTCGATCTTGTAAACGACCGGGTTACCGGCAAAGTACTCCTCGTTGATAAAGATACCTGCTACACTGTCGCCTCCAGTGGCCAGCGCCGTCACGGTGGCCCGTGTGTTGTAATCTGTAAACTCAATATTGCTTATGGAGATGGTCGAAACAATCTCGCTCCACCCGGGCACTCGCCGGATCAGCAGCGGCGAATAATCGCCATCGGTGTTATACGCCCGCATTTCAAGGTGCCGTGTCCCCTCCGGGATGGAATAGGCCACAGGATTGCCGCTGAAAAACTCACCATTGATCTCAATGCCGGTGATGCCGCGCAGTTGGGTGCCTTCCGCTGCCGTTTCGGTCGCCGTAATGACGGCCGTCAAGTTGTCAAAGGAGAATTCGCATTCGGTGATCGCCAAGCTGCGCACTTCCTCGGCCCAGCCCGGCACACGCAGCCGGTAAACAGCGCTGCGGTCGCCGTTGACATCCACCGCCTGCATGTCGAGATACTGCGCGCCGTTGATGGTAAACACAGCGGGATTCCCGGCGCAAAGTGCCGGCGTCT
>DALYYK010000441.1:0-2605 GCA_031983305.1 Candidatus Fimivivens sp.
GGGGTAGCGCTCGTAATAGATCGAGCCGTCGAGCAGCGTGTACTGTGGGTCGATGCCAAAGCGCTTGAGCGCCTCTTCGGGGTTTTCCGCCGATATCAGCACGCCGCGGGTCATCGCGTGGTATTGATTGATCTCGACAAACGTTTGCGGAATCAATATGTACATCGCCACACCGCAAAAGCAGAGCAGCGATGCACACGCGCCGGTGATGAGTCGACGTTTTGTTTTGTCTTTGGGCCGGCCCGCTGTTTTACCGTTTTGCCGCGGCAGATATCGCATCATCGGGATGCACAGCAGCCCCAGCAGAATGCCCAGCGGCGCGTTCTGCTGTTTGGCGCAGGTTAACACAACGCCGCTGAGCAGATAGCCCGCCAACAGCACATAGGCCGGATACCGCCGCTGACGCATCAGCAGCGCACAGGCCATCGCCGTCAAAAAGCTGACCAAAACCAACCCTTCGGCATAAAAGGAATTGAAATAAGCGATATATCCAATGTCAAAAAATATAAAAACCGCTAGTGCGGCTACAAGATAACCGAAGCGTTTCTCAAGTCCCCAGGTCGCATAATCGACGAGCAGATACAGCGCGATGAGCGCCCATAGGCTGATCAGCAGCGCCAGAAAACGCACGTCAAATATGGTGTCGTTGCCGGTCACAAGCCGATCAAGCGTGATTGCCGCATGAATAAACGGCGTCTGTGATGAGATCAGCCCGCTTTCGTACTCATTAAAATATTGATAGACGCCATATTGGCTGCTGAAATAGGAGAGATATTGATCCGCCGCGTCGCGGTCGAGCTTATAAAGCCCGTTGCTGTTTATAACGCGGTAAAAGTCACCGTTATCCGCCATGCCCACGAGCGGCGGCACAAACAGGGTAAAAAACAGAATCAATGCGGCGGCAATCACGGCCATTGCGGCAGGCGACGGCAGTGATAAGCCGGAGCATTTGCGTTTCGTCCACGGCATACAGTCGTCCCTCTTTTCTAACATAAACTCGCGAGATCAAAATTTAATTTTTGACCCGACGGATGTTATAACGGAGAGATTATAACATAAGCTTTAACGCGTTTAAACAAACTTTATACTTTTTTGACTATTCAGGAAACAATTTTATATTAATTTGTGACTAAAAATACTATTATTCCGTCAAAAGGAACGATATTTGGAGAGGGCACAATGAAACGATTAAAGCCGATGTTGGTGTTTGGCACACGCCCCGACGCCATCAAAATGGCACCGCTGCTTCTTGCCTGTCAAAAAGATTGCCGGCTCGAAACGATGGTCTGCGTCACCGCGCAGCATCGGAGGATATTGGATGACGTGCTGGAACAATTTAATATTGCGCCCGATTTTGACCTGAATATTATGCAGGATAATCAAACCCTTACCGATATCACCACGCGGGTACTCATTGGAATGAACGGGGTGCTGACACGCGTCCGGCCGGATGTGCTGCTCGTGCACGGCGACACCACAACCGCGCTGGCGGCAGGTTTGAGCGCCTTTTATCATCAGATTCCAATAGGACATGTTGAGGCCGGACTGCGCACCGGGAACGCCAGCTCCCCCTATCCCGAGGAGATGAACCGCACCCTTTTGGGCGATTTAAGCGCGCTGCATTTTGCGCCCACCGAGCAGAACCGCCAAAATTTACTGCGGCAAAATGTGCGCGGCAGCATCCATGTCACCGGCAACACAGCCATTGACGCGCTGCGTTACACCGTGCGTGCTGACTACCACTTTTCGCAGCCGCTGCTCAACCGTCTGGATTACAGTGGGCGCATCATCCTGCTCACAACACACCGCCGGGAGAATCTCGGTGATGGAATAGCCGAGATTTTTGCCGCCATCCAGCGGCTGCTAGCGGTTTTCCCCGATGTTGAGGTGCTGTTCCCGGTGCATCCCAACCCCGCCGTGCGCCATGTGGCAAGGGATGCCTTCAAGGGCAGTCCCCGTGTGCACCTTTTAGAGCCGCTCAATGTGTTGGATATGCATAACCTGATCAGTCGCTGTTATATGGTTATGAGCGACTCGGGCGGCTTGCAGGAGGAGGCGCCCTCGTTGCACAAGCCGGTGCTGGTACTGCGCCGGGAGACCGAGCGCATTGAAGCGGTGCACGCCGGAACGGTATTGCTAGCCGGTATTACGCAAGATTCGGTTTTTACCTGTGCCGCCCAGCTGTTAAACGACCGCCAGCTCTACGAAAAGATGATCCGTACCGCCAATCCGTACGGGGACGGCTATGCCAGCGAAAGAATTATTAACGTGCTGATTTCAGCGTTTTCAGAGGCATATCGCTGAATGTCCCGTCAGATATTTTGAAGCCCAGTATGCGGCTGGGTTAGGTGGCTGCGTCTGAATAAGTTGCCAATCAAGGTACGCAGCAGTTTAGGGCATGCTAAATCTGATGCTGACCTGCGTCTAACATGGATAAAAACACGACGCCATTTTGCGGACACTGCTTGGTGAGGGCGAGCGGGCAGCTCACACGCTCGGGATTCTGTTTAGATTGCCGAATAAGCGCACCATGTAAAGAGTGCGATCGAGCTGCCGTGGCTGTAAAGCTGGCAAACGTTAAAAGCGCGCAGCCTTTGATGGCCGC
>DALYYK010000442.1:0-2602 GCA_031983305.1 Candidatus Fimivivens sp.
GCCGTATCCCTTTCCTCCTGATAGGTTTCACGACGCTTCATGCGGTGATAGGTAAAATAGACTTCTTCACTAACCGGTACAAGCTGACCCTGCACCTTGATTCGATACTCTTTTTTCTCTGCCATATGGCTTGTCCTCCGTTTTCTGAAATTTTGATGGTGAGTCAAAATGTCAGAAGCGGAGGGGAACGGCAGCGTGGAACGATAGCTGTTATATATAAAAACAGATTGTTAAATTCTGTAAATTCACGTCGCTGTAGCGGTTTTCTTGTCGAATAAAAAAAGTCAGTAGATTGCCCTTGGCAAAATACTGACTTTTTTAAAGTAGACTTATGAAATTGTGTATGTAGAGTAAGGAATAGATAGATTGCGCCGTCTTTATCTACACCTCCGTGCGGGAGGGTAGCTGTTATTACTCATAGAGATACCTCTTTCTTCCGTGGCAGGCGAAAGCCGGTATCCCGATATCCAAATAATCCGTCAAAAGCCGTAAAAGGGAGCAAGGGCGTGCCCTCTGTTGGAGAGGGCACGCCCTGCGCGGTTTTTGGCAGCCAGGCTATCATAACGTTCCAAAACGTCTTAGACCCTCGGCTTTGCGCCCCCGGTTTTCAGCGGGTTTGCCCTTGGCTTTATTTATTTGTTGTTCTTACTTTGTTGTTCTTACGCCTTTTTCATCCACCTCATAACTATCGATTTAATACCACTTACCTTCGCTCAGAAGCCACTTGCCGGATATCATCACGGCGTTTGCGTCAAAGTAATACCGTTTTTTGCTGGTTTCACTGCCGATGTCCTGCTAGCCCGTCAGTGCTTTGTTGCCGGAGTAATATCGCCAGGTACTGATGTTCGGCGATCAGCGTCTGAAACACCTACAAGCGCACTACCATCTGCACGAATACCCGCCGGATGCTGCGAAAGTATGTTGTTGTCTGCTGTCCAGCGTGACAGCGAACCGTTTTGTTTTGTCCTCGCCCTCCATTTAACAGGCTTTCGTCCTGATTATAAATTCTTTGTATTCAACGCGCGGAAGGAGTTCAGCACTGCAATGATCGTCACGCCAACATCCGCAAACACGGCTTCCCACATAGTAGCGATCCCAACCGCGCTGAGTACAAGCACAATGGATTTTATCGACAAAGCAAGCCATATGTTTTGCTTTGCGATTCGGAGCGTCTTCTGAGATATCTTCATTGCTGTTGCCAGCTTGGACGGCTCGTCGGTCATAATTACGACGTCGGCGGCTTCGATGGCCGCGTCGGAACCCAATCCGCCCATCGCAATGCCTATGTCGGCACGGGCTAAAACAGGCGCGTCGTTAATGCCGTCGCCTACAAAAGCCAGCTTTCCATTTGCCGATTTTTTCGCCTGCGCCAGCAGTTCCTCCACCTTTTCCACTTTATCTCCGGGAAGCAGTTCTGTGTAGACCTTATCCAGCCCTAATTCTTTGCCGACCTTCTCACCCACGCTTTTCGCATCGCCCGTCAGCATCACAGTCTGATGGATGTTTGCTTTTTTGAGCAGCCTTATCGCTTCTGCCGCATCTTCCTTAACCTCATCGGCAATTACGATATATCCGGCATATTGACCGTCAATGGCAACGTGTACGGTTGTTCCTATAATCTCATCCCGCGAATATTCAACACCGATTTTTTGCATTAACTTGACGTTACCGGCAAAAACTTTACGGCCATGAACCGTTGCGCTGACGCCGTGGCCCGCGATTTCCTCAACATCAATAATTTTTTCATTGTCGATATCTTTCCCGTAGGCCGCTTTCAACGAGAGCGAAATGGGATGATTGGAATAACTCTCAACATAAGCGGTAAGCTCCAGCAATTCTTCTTCGGAAATGCCGACAGCGTTTATCTTTTGAACCTTGAACACACCTTTTGTAAGGGTTCCTGTTTTGTCAAACACAACGATTTCAGTCTGCGCCAATGCTTCCAAATAGTTACTGCCTTTGACAAGAACACCGCGCCTTGACGCACCGCCAATGCCGCCAAAGAAGGAGAGCGGTATGGAAACAACCAACGCGCATGGGCAGGAAACAACCAAGAATGTCAATGCCCTGTATATCCAGTCGCCAAAGGTAGCGTCGGATATTACCAGCGGCGGGATGATCGCAATTAGAAGCGCGGCAGCCATAACGATTGGGGTATAAACCCGCGCAAATTTTGTAATGAAGTTTTCGGTGTTTGCCTTTTTGCTGCTGGCGTTTTCAACGAGGTCAAGTATTTTACTGACAGTCGATTCGCCAAATTCTTTTGTGACCTCAATCGTCAGAACACCGTTCACATTGATACAGCCGCTTAAAACATCCGAGCCGACGCCGGCTTCGCGCGGAACGGATTCTCCGGTCAGCGCAGAGGTGTCGATCATTGAATTGCCGTCCAGCACTTTGCCATCCAACGGGATTCTTTCACCTGCGCGGACAACGATAGTATCGCCAATCGCCACCTCGTCCGGGTCGGTCTTGATCAATTCGTCGCCCTTTTTCACATTTGCGTAATCGGGGCGTATATCCATCAGGCTTGCGATAGACTTCCGGGACTTAGCAACGGCATAGCTTTGAAAATACTCGCCAACCTGATAAAACAGCATAA
>DALYYK010000443.1:0-2579 GCA_031983305.1 Candidatus Fimivivens sp.
CAGTCTTTTAAAGCAAAAATCGCCTCGGGATATGCATGCATATCCCGAGGCGATTCAATAATCTTAATAGAGTAAGAGGATTTCTTAAATCCGTTTTTTAATAGCCCATTTCCTGGGAAATACGCAACGCGAATTCCTTGGCTTTAAAGGCCATTTCGTTCATCAGCTCAATATCAATGCGCGCGGCGGGGCCGGAGATATTAAGCGCGGCCACAACCTTATGATGCGAATCAAAGATCGGGGCGGCCACAGAGACCACGCCTTCCTCGCGCTCGCTGCGGCTTGTGGAATAGCCTACCGTGCGAATCTCGGCCAATCGCTCATGCGTGGTATAGGGGTCGGCCAGCAGCAGCTCGTCGATCACGGCCTGCGGCTGATAGGCCAGCAGCAGACGCCCCGAAGCGCCGCGCGTCAGTGGCAGCCGGTCGCCGATGTTTAAGATGCGCTTTAGGGGGTGGGTGCTTTCGATGCGCTCTATACAGACGCGATGGCCGTTATTCGGCACATAAAGGCCGACGCTTTCGTTGTAGATTTCGCGCAGCTGAATCATATAAGGCACGGCGATGCGCCGAAAATCCATATGGGAATAACACAGCGTGCCGAGGCGCGCAATGCTTGGCCCCAAATAATAACGCTGGGTTTCTTCGTCGCGATAAAGATAACTGTATTTTTCAAGTGTCGCAAGAATGCGCGAGGTCGTGCTGGGCGGAAGATCTATTTCTCTTGCAATTTCGACAAGAGAGAGGCTCAGCTTTTCTTTGGTAAAGCAGTTGAGCATTCTTAATGCGCGTTCGATGACCTTGACGCTGGCGTCCGCACTGGCCATAATTTATTCCCTCCGGTGTAAAATTCATTTTCACGTATATGATTGTAACACCTTTGCACACACCGGTCAAGCCGGGCGGCATAAATTGGGTTGACAAACCGGGGCGCTTCTAGTAGAGTAGAACTGTTTTTATATTATGAGATTAATGGGGAATTAAGATGCCTTTTACGATAGAACATTATTCGATCTTGCTTCCGCTTGTGTTTTTTGCAGGGTTTGTCGACGCGGTTGCGGGCGGCGGGGGTCTGATTAGCCTGCCTGCTTATCTTTTCGCGGGGTTGCCAGTGCATGTGGCCTACGGCACCAACAAAATGGCAGCGTCGTTTGGCACCGGCATTGCGGTGCGGCAGTTTGCCAAGAACGGAAGCATTCGGCTGCGTCCGGCGCTGATTTCCGCAGCCGGGGCAATTGTCGGGGGTTGGTTTGGCGCGCAGCTCGTGTTGCTGCTGTCCGCTGAGGCGGTGCAGATTATGATGATGATCGGTCTGCCGATCGTGGCGGTTTTAATGCTGACCCGAAAGCAGCTTGGCGGCGATGAGAATCATTTTCTGGCACCCCAAAAGGAGAACCTGCGCTGCGCCATTATCGGCGTGGCCATGGGCATCTACGACGGGCTTTTCGGCCCCGGAACCGGCACGTTTTTGCTCATGTGCTTTACGACGCTTCTGGGCTATTCGATGGTGACCGCGACCGCGAATGCCAAGGTGGTCAATCTTGCCTCAAATGTCGGCGCGCTGATCACCTATATCATCGGCGGCAAGGTGCTGTATGCCGTCGCAATCCCGTGTGTATTGTGCGCGGCGCTCGGCAATTTTGTCGGCTCTAAAATGGCGATTAAGAACGGGAGCCGGTTTATCCGCCCCGTGATGACCTGCGTTATCGCCGGTTTGTTTTTAAAAATCTTACTGGATTTTCTAAAGTAGGGAGAACGTTATGAAATCACCTGAAACGCTTTTAATGGAGCGCAGAGTTAACTGGTATCTTGACTATGTCAAAAATAGCAAAGAGGACCGCGTCAATAACCGCCTGATCTATGAAATGACCGAGTGCAGCGCCGAGGCGCAGACATTGACGCTGCGTTTTGAGACGATCGACTGGATGATGAACCCCGGCGGCGTGGTGCACGGCGGCATGCTTTGCACGATGCTCGACATTACGATGGGCATTACGTCGATGGCACTTAGCGGCGCCTTCAGCCCCACGGTGAATCTTTCGGTGAGCTTTTTAAGCCCCGCGCCCAACCACGACCATATGCTGATCACCGCCCACGCCACGCGGGTCGGCAAGACCTTTGTGCAGCTGACGGCCGAGGCCTATTCTGAGAAAACCCGCACGCTGTGCGCGACGGCAACGGCCATTTTTTATTGCGCCGGTCAAGAGAAACTGATTTTTAACGATTGACACTGTTTCTTGATATAAACGAAGCCGTTTTTATTAAGACCAACACGGTGCAGCCGTGTTGGTCTTTCGCTTAAAACGAAAACGCGTGCCGTATAATTTCGGGCCTAAACCCTTTATCATGGTTTTTAGACGAAACACGTATGATACCAATCATGAAGCGGCATATCGCTAAAAAGCTTAAAACAACCCGGGAATGCGAAGCCAAACGCATTCCCGGGTTTTATCAGGTTCAGGTGCGAAAAGGGGGCCCGAACCTGAAGGAGAAGATAGCAAGATTATAGCGGGCTACCGGCCCGACAGGTAGTGTCAAGAATTATGCGCAAATTAGTTTGCAGTCTCTGAAAAGATGAAA
>DALYYK010000444.1:0-2577 GCA_031983305.1 Candidatus Fimivivens sp.
GACCATGAGGAGATCGAATACGACGAGCACGTCTGGACCGCCCCCGCAAACGCCGCCAAGATTGTGCGCAGCATGACCGAGACGATCTCAGAGCTGGACAGCGATAACGCCGCAGTCTATACCCAAAACGCCGACGCCTATCTGCAAAAGCTCACGGCACTGGACAATGATTTTGCCGAGGTGGTCAAGGCCGCCGCGCGCGACACAATTATTGTGGGCGATCGCTTTCCGTTTCGTTATCTGGCCGACGCGTATGGCCTGCGCTACTACGCCGCTTTTTCAGGTTGCAGCAGCGAGACCGAGGCCAGCGCCGCGACCGTTGCCTTCCTCACCGATAAGGTCAAGGCCGAAAAGATTCCCGCCGTTTTATATATCGAGTTCTCAAACCACAAGATTGCCGACTCGATCGCCGAGGCCACCGGCGCCAAAACGCTGCTGATGCATTCCTGCCATAACGTGACAAAAGAGGAGATACAGTCGGCTGGCTATTTAAGCCTGATGCGTCAAAACCTTGAGACGCTCCGGCAGGCGCTTAACTAAACCGCCGCCGATCGCTTGTCCGCTTTTATAGCGATTCGACAAAATTCCCCGTAAAATTAAAGCACCCCGCGATATAGTAATGTCAACATAGACGATATCGCGGGGCCTTTCTTTTGAAGATTCAGCTTAAAAACGCCTGCTTTGCGGTGTGTTAGCCGCTGCGCTGATTCTGTTGCCGCGGCCCGGCTGCGGCGAAAAGCAGCAGGATGACCCGCTACCTACGAGCCCCGCCGCCGAGGTGTCGCCGCCCGCTAAGGAAGCTGCATCCGACAACATATCGGCGCGCCTGCCAAGGGGACTTCATCCGACAAGGGCGCCGTACCCGCCAAGTAGTCTGCGTCCATTCAGAAATCCACACCCGTTAAGGAATCTGCATTCGATATTCACGCTGCTTCGACGTCTTCAACCGCTAACGTATGCGCACCTGCTGAGGTACCTGCCGCGTCGGCCGACGCCCGGCAGAGCAATGCTGCATTGCAGCCAAACACCACCGGCAGCGTACCACCCGTTGAAACGCGGCAGGTAACGGTCTATGTCACCAACACCGGCAGCAAATATCATCGCAGCGGCTGTCAATATCTCGTCAAAAGCTGGATCCCGATTGACTTAACCAGCGCCAGACAGCGCTATGGCCCCTGCTCAAAATGCAGCCCGCCCGTATAAACTTGATTTATCTCCCTCCCCCTTCCCGATCCATAGGCTGAGAAGAGCGCCGTTGCTTTCGCAACGGCGCTCTTCTTTATGCGCAAACGCCCGCTCGCATTTGCTGCCCGATCCATTTTACCCAATGAGCCTGCCGTATTCCACGCTGAAACACACTGAAAAGCACGCCCCACCGGCAGCGTCGTTTTTACTGCGTTTAAATCTGTGTTGAGGACATCGCCGCCGCTTTTATACAATTCCCGCTGAGCCTAAGGCTAAATCCCAACTATTTTTCCGCCCTACTCCCTTGGACGCCGTCGATACACCGATTTAAAAACAATATCAGCCAAGCCGTTATAAAGCACACTACAAAGCTTGCGGCAAAATACATCGGCAGGTACAGTAAGCGGTGGATAGCCAAAGCCGTACCCTCCTGCGTTGAGCAGCCTTGGCAGCAACCCCGCCGATCGTCACACCAACACTAACCCCAAAGGCCTGATGTAACGCTTTGCTCAGCATCACAGCACCCCTCCTCTATAAACAGCCCACTCGGGCGGGGGTCACGCCTGTTCCGAGAGCTGCCGCGCGAACTTATGGGCCGCGTCGGTCGCCGCAATGCCGCCCATCGCCGTCTCGCGCAGCTGCATCGGCAGCTGGCGGCCAACGCGGTACATCGCCTCGACCACCTCGTCGGGCGGGATAATGCTGCGCATGCCCGCCAGCGCCAGATCGGCCGACAGCAGCGCGTTGACCGTCTGAGAGGCGTTGCGCTGCGCACAGGGCACCTGAACCAGCCCCGCCACCGGGTCGCACACCAGCCCCATCGAATTCATCAGCGTCAAGCAGACCGCGTCGAGTGCCTGCCGGGGGCTGCCGCCCGCCAGCTCGACCGCCGCCGCCCCGGCCATTGCCGCCGCGACGCCGCACTCAGCCTGACAACCGCCCTCGGCACCCGAGACAGTGGCATTCTTCATAATAATCGCCCCCACACCCGCGGCGGTGAGCAACCCGCAGAGCGTCTGATGCTGCGAGAGCGAAAGCGCCTCTTTAAGCGTAAGCAGCACCGCGGGTACAATGCCGCAAGCCCCCGCGGTCGGGGCTGCGCAGATTTTGCCCATTGCGGCGTTGACTTCGCTGCATGAGAGCGCGTAGGCCATGGCCTTGTTGATCAACCCACCGCACAGCCCGCCCTTTTGCTCGGCGTAACGGTTCTGCGGCGCGCTGATGCCCGAGATCAGCCCAAGCGCCGTCGGCATCGGCGTTTCAAGCGTCCGCAAAGCCGAGGCCTCCATCACATCATAACGCTGCTGCATAAGCGCAAAGATGTCATCCTCGGCTTTATTGAGCAGCTTTTTTTCGTTATCGAGAATGATCTGCCAAAGCGGCGCTCTATTT
>DALYYK010000445.1:0-2577 GCA_031983305.1 Candidatus Fimivivens sp.
GCGTTAAAAAGGGCGAGACGTTGATCGACACGGCCAAAACCATCGATATGATGGGCACCGACGTCATCATCATGCGCCATCCGATGAGCGGCGCGCCGCACATCATGGCCAAGCACGTCAAATCGTCGATTATCAACGCGGGCGACGGTACCAATGAGCATCCGACTCAGGGGCTTTTGGACATGATGACCATCCGCGAGAAGAAGGGCGGCTTTGAGGGATTAAAGGTCGCAGTGGTCGGCGATGTTGTGCATTCGCGCGTCGCGCGTTCCAACATTTACGGCTTGACCAAGATGGGCGCCAAGGTTGTGTTGGCAGGCCCGCCGACGCTGCTGCCCGCGCCCGGCTGCGAGCTGCCCGGCGTCGAGTATTGCGACCATGTTGAGGACGCCGTACGGGACGCCGACGTTGTCATGGCGCTGCGCATCCAGCTTGAACGCCAGAAGAAGGGGTTGTTCCCCTCGGTGCGGGAATATTCGCGCTATTTTGGCATCGACCCCAAGATGATGCAGCTTGCGCGCCCCGACGCGCTGGTCATGCACCCGGGCCCGATGAACCGCGGCGTTGAAATCTCAAGCTATGTCGCCGATTCCGACCAGTCGTTTATCAACGAGCAGGTTACAAACGGTGTGGCGGTGCGCATGGCGCTGCTTTATATGATCACGAGGAGGGAAGGCCGATGAGCACACTGATTAAAAACGCCGTCATTGTCAATGCCGACGGACGGCAGAGCGCCGACCTTCTGGTTGAAAACGGCGTCATCGCCAAGATCGGACAAGAGCTGATTAGCGCGGATGAAGTTATCGATGCCAACGGCGCATATCTGCTGCCCGGTCTGGTCGATTTGCACTGCCACCTGCGCGACCCCGGCTATGAATATAAAGAGGATATTGTCAGCGGCACCCGCGCGGCGGCGGCAGGCGGTTTTACGTCGGTGCTGTGCATGGCCAATACCGACCCGGTCAACGACTGTGCGGCTATCACCGAATATATCATCAATAAGGCCGACGAGGCGGGCTACTGCAAGGTGTACCCAATCGGTGCGGTCTCAAAGGGACTCGAGGGCAAGGAGCTCGCCGAGATGGGCGACATGAAGGCGGCCGGCGCGGTACTGTTTTCAGACGACGGCAGCCCGGTTTCAAACGCACGGCTTTTGGAGCTGGCGCTGCGCTATTCAGCGCGATTTGACGCCGTCGTGGCGGTGCACCCCGAGGAACTGTCGCTCTCGGAGGGTGGCGCGATGAACCGCGGCGTGATGGCGACAATGCTCGGCCTGCCCGGCATCTCCCGCGCGGCGGAGGAGGGGCCGATCGCCCGCGACCTCGTTTTGGCTGAAGAGAATCAGGCGCGTATCCACATCTGCCACATCTCGACGGCGGGCTGCGTCGAGCTGATCCGCCACGCCAAGGCGCGCGGCGTCAGGGTGACCTGCGAGACGACGCCCCATTACCTCTGCTTGGATGAAACGGCCTGCGAGGGCTACGACGTCAACGCCAAGGTCGCACCGCCGCTGCGCACCGTCGCCGATCAGGAGGCGCTGATCGCGGGGCTGTCCGATGGCACCGTCGACGTGATCGCGACCGACCACGCGCCGCACCACATCGACGATAAGAATATGGAGTTTTCGCTGGCTGCGAAAGGCATCTCGGGCTTTGAGACAGCGTTTTCGGCCTGCTACACGCGCTTGGTGAAGAGCGGTATTTTCACCTTGGAAAAGCTGGTTGAGAAAATGTGCCTGACCCCCGCTGAGATTGCAAAAATACCGGGTGGCGTCATCGCCGAGGGCCAGCCCGCCGACTTCTTCTTGGCGGATGATAAAGAGTGGACCGTCGACGCGCAGAAATTTCTCTCGCGTGGCAAGAACACGCCGCTGCATGGCAAGACTTTAAGCGGTCGGGTGCTCAAGACCTTTCAGGCGGGCAGACTCGTCTACGACCGCACGCCCGATTAACGGCAGAAACGGAGGCCACAGGATGTTAAACAATGCGGCAGACCGCCTTGCGGCGGCGATTGCAAGGGTAAAAAACCCCACCGCGATGGGGCTGGACACACAGGCCGGGCATCTGCCCGCCGAATTTGCACCCAAGAATGCTTCAGACGAGTCCGTTTGTGAGGCGATTTTAAAGTACAACAAGGCGTTGCTCGACGGTATGACCGATCTGATCGGCTGCGTCAAGGTGCAGGTTGCCTATTATGAAATTTACGGCGTGGCGGGCATGCGGGCGTTTGCCGAGACGCTGGCCTACGCGCGGCAGCTGGGCTATGTGACGGTCGCCGACTGCAAGCGCAACGACATCGGCGCGACGGCGGGTGCCTACGCGCGTGCCTATCTAAACCCCGAAGGGGAATTTTTTAGCGATTTCGTCACGGTGAACGCCTATCTGGGTGCTGACGGCATCGCGCCGTTTATTGAAGAAGCGAAGCGGCATGGCGGCGGTATCTATGTGCTGGTCAAGACCTCAAACCCCTCGGGCGGGCAGCTTCAGGACGTGGTGACTGCCGACGGGCGCAAAATATACGAGCTCATGGCCGATCTGGTCAGCGGCTGGGGCGAGAAATTGATGGGTGAATGCGGCT
>DALYYK010000446.1:0-711 GCA_031983305.1 Candidatus Fimivivens sp.
ACTTTGTAATCAGTTCCCATGTGAGTTTTTATAGATATTATTGTTCTATCTGCATTAGTAACTGCTTGTCTTTTAGCAGGCTCTCCTACTATTCTTTCTCCATCTTTTGTAAATGCAACTACTGATGGTGTAGTTCTCATTCCTTCGCTATTTGCTATTATTTGAGGTTCTCCACCTTCTAATACTGCAACACAAGAGTTTGTTGTTCCTAAGTCAATTCCTATTATTTTTCCCATTTTAATATCCTCCTTAACAATGCAGCATTGGATAGTTATTCTAACATACCGCAGGAGGAACGGCAAATAAATTTATTAAGGCACAACAGATCTCACGCCGTCGCAGATAGCGCACAACCGCCAAGCTCGCTTAATATTTTATGATATAAAAACGCCGCCAAGCTAAAACGCTTTGCGGCATTTTTATGCGTATGATTTTATCTGCAATTATCGCCGGTCTTGTTGGTGCCCTTGGTATTCTGGGTATTCTGGGTGTTCTGGGTGTTCTGAGTGGAGGATTGGTAGCTGTTCTTGCTGTTGTTCTGGTTGGAGGTCTGGTAGTTGGTCTTATTGCTGCTCTGGGTGTTGGATGTGGTGTTCTGGGTATCTCTCGGGTTGCTGCTCTGGGTGCCCTTTGTAGGATTATTGTTGTTCATTTACTTTTCACCTCGCTTTTGATCTTATTATCTGCCCGCGCCAAAGCTTTATGCATATA
>DALYYK010000446.1:721-2577 GCA_031983305.1 Candidatus Fimivivens sp.
CTATTAATGACTAAAATTTCAGTTATTTTTACCCAGTAAAATAAACCACTATAATAGTATGATTATTTAAACGGTTCATCATTGCATTAATTGTAAAATAGCACTATAATAGATAAAAACGAAAATTGAGAAAATTTGTCGACACCAAATATAGCAAGGCAGGGCGCATTATAAATAGGGTCTTGAGAGTCTGTTAAAAAGCTAGGCTCTCCGCCAATATAACAATCATCGACTGAAAAGGAGTGACAACAATGGCATATAACTGGACCGCCGACCTGGAAACCGGTAATGCTACCATCGACTCACAGCACAAACAGCTGTTTGTCGCCATCAACGATTTATTGGACGCATGTTCTAAGGGGAAAGGCCGCGACGTATTACAAAAAACCACCTCTTTTCTTTACGATTATACCGCTAAGCATTTTGCGGATGAGGAAAAGCTACAGCTTGCCAGCCAATACCCCGATTATGCCAACCACAAGCAATATCACGAAACGTTCAAGAAGACGGTTCGCGAGTTAATAGAACAGCTGGAGGCGCAGGGGCCCACGATCGTTTTGGTGGGCAAGGTCAACACAGCCGTTGCGGGCTGGCTGATCAGCCATATCAAGCGCGAGGATGTCAAGGTGGCCGCGCACCTGCGTTCCAGACAATAAGTACATATAAAAACGGGGTTTACGCGACAGCGTAAGCCCCGTTTCGGCGTCTATCCCACTTTTAACAACCCAGAGTCAGCGCGGGAGCATCCTCCTCATCCTGCAATGCGTCGTAGCCCTCCTCGCCGGTTCTGACCTTGATCACATTTTCCACATTGTATATGAAAATCTTTCCATCCCCTACGCAGCCGGTGTATAGCGCCTTTTTGACAGCGGCGACCAGCACCTCGGTCGGAATTTTACTGATGACAATGTCGATTTGAATTTTAGGCAGCAGCTTTGCTTCGACCGGAACACCTCTGTAAAGCTGCGTGTGACCCTTCTGCATCCCGTAGCCGAGCACGTTGGTCACGGTGATGCCGGTGACACCGATACTGTCAAGCGCCTTTTGCAGAACGCCAAATTTGTTCTGGCTGGTCACAATGGTCACCTTGGTCATTCTGGCGTTGGGATGCGCGGTATTATGAACCGGAACAGCTACCTCAGGCGGCACCGCAACGGCAGGCTCCGAAACACCAGCGGTGCAGAAATCCAGCGCGGGCACAGTGATCATAAAGTCGGCGTAGCTGCTGACCAGCCCATGCTCGGGCAGATCCAGTCCCTGTATCTCCTCCTCGGCCGTAACGCGCAGCCCGGCGGTCTTCTTGATGATCACAAAAACCACGGTCATGGTTGCGATTGTCCACGCGGCGATTGCCAGAACGCCGGTCAGCTGGATACCAAGCTGCGCGAAGCCGCCGCCGTAAAACAGACCTTTTACCGAAGCGCCCGGAGCGGTATCGGTTGCAAACAGGCCGACCGCCAGCGTACCCCAGACGCCGTTGACACCATGCACCGCCACAGCACCGACAGGGTCGTCAACATGCAGCGTCATGTCGATAAATTCGACCGCTACGACAACGAGCACACCGGCCACAGCACCGATAACAAGCGCGCCAAGGGCGTCGACGTTAGCGCAGGGCGCGGTGATGGCAACAAGACCGGCCAGAGAGCCGTTGAGAGACATCGAGACATCCGGCTTGCCGTTCTTGACCCATGTGTAGCACATGGTAACGCAGGTCGCGATACCGGGCGCCAGCGTGGTGGTCAAAAAGATCGAGCCCAGCTGCTCGGCGCTGGTGGCGGCGGCGCCGTTAAAGCCGTACCAGCAAAACCAGAGGATAAATACGCCGAGCGCACCCAGTGTGATGGAGTGGCCCG
>DALYYK010000447.1:0-2568 GCA_031983305.1 Candidatus Fimivivens sp.
AATTCCGTTTTCGACGCAACCTGATCCAAAGCGACATCTTCAAGTGAACAGCTTTTTTCTTCGCTTAATTCACCTTCTAGTGGCAGCTGATAACGTACCCTATGGCCTTGAGCCAAATAAACTGCTTGCTGGATAAAGCGTGCCGAAAAGTCCAAACCGGTTACCTGATCAAAAGAGCGTGCCAGTTCAAAGCTGGCGCGGCCGGTAGCACAGCCAATATCTAAGGCACGATGGCACGGCGTTTGCTGAAAATAGGGTTGTGCCAGATCGACCAGTGTTTTGGCAAAATTAGCGATACCAAAATATTCGATACCATACTGGAATTCCAGATATTGGGAGACCAGCTGGTCGCTTTCATAATGCGAAGGGAAATGTTGCAATGCTTGATCAGAAGCGACGTAGCGAAAACCAGCGTGCTGAAAGAAATGCCGTCTGAAGGCGTAGCGGGAACTATATAAAGCTTCATTGCCCGCCGAAATCCAGGAGCCACCTTTCATCAGGTTATGGCGACCGTCAAAGGTCGGTGTACTGAAATCATCATAAAGCGGATGCACCTGAAAACCCTGAAATGGATAGATCGGAGTTTCAGTCCACTGCCAGACATTGCCCTGAATATCATAAAAATCGCCCTGCTTGAAATGATCGACCGGACAGGAGCTGGTGCCGTATTTCAACTCGATATTGGCCTGTTCAGGGCTCGGTAAATCTGAATCCAGATCGGAAACTGCATACAGGCGATACCATTCATCTTCAGTCGGCAAGCGAATGGTTTTTCCCAGCAGTTGGGATTTCCACTGACAAAAGGCCTTGGCTTCATGATAATTCACTTCTACCGGCCAGTCCCAAGGCATCGGCACTTCTTCTAGCATCAATCGCAGTGACCAGCCTAATTCAGTTTTGCGCCAGAAACAGGGATGAGCAGCTTGTGAAAATTGCAGCCAGCCTAGACCTTCTTCACTCCAGTAGTGTTCGGTCTGATAGCCATCAGCTTCGACAAAGGCCAGAAATTCCTGATTCGATACCAGATATTTGGAGGCTGCAAAAGCTGCAACCTCGGCTTCATGCCGGCCGTATTCATTGTCCCAGCCATAAAATGGATCGTTAAAATATTTCTGCAAAAGCACCTTGCCGTCAGGTACCTCTAGCAAGTGATTATCCGGAGCCATGCCGGTAATGATATTGGCGCGCCACTGCGGATGCTGGCGTACATGTTCCAAAGCATGCTGGCGGATCAGCACAGAAGAAGTTTCCAGATGGATCCGTTCATGTTCGATGCCCATGATGATGGTCCACCAAGGGTTTTGCCAGTTTAAGGGTAGAGTTAGCGGAGCATGTTCAAGGATGTTCAGGATCAGGGCGCGTACCTGATGCAGATAATCACGGACTTCCTGCACACTGGGCCAGTCATAGTGCACTTCATCCAGGTCATCCCAGCTCATCTCGTCTACACCGATCGCGAAGATACTTTCAAAATGCGGATTTACGCGTTCGCTAATTAGCTTGCTGAGCAGCAGTTTATTGACAAAAAAAGTGGCGGTATGGGCAAAATAAAAAATTAGCGGATGACGTAAAGTAATCGGCTTGATGAAAAATGCATCTTCATGTTTGAGGCATTCAAACAGTTGTTCATAGGTGTCAAAGGTGTTCAGGAAATATTCGCGCAGGCAGTGCCGGGCAGTCTGTTCATCGGCAAAATCAAGTACCGGCGTGGGCAGCAGCATCGGTTTGGCCGAAAGCCATAGGCTGCTTGTATTTGTTTTATCTTGAGAGTGGGATTTTAAGGGAGAATCGAGCTGCATCCGTCAGGCTCCATCGAATAGTTTTAAGCATTCCTCTGCACTGCAAAAGAATGGAATTGTCTTAAAAATACTCGAAAGATATCGCCAGATGGGGTGTATTTCGGTAACAAAATGCTGCATCGTTTTGGATGCAGCATGTTCAGGAACAGCTTAAATAGACAGGGAGGCGCCTTGCATGAACTGAACCAAAGCTTGTGCCGCTTTGGACTGGGTACGACCCGGATGCCAAACCATACCCAAGCGACGGTTCATTTCCAGATTAATATCCAGTTGGTGCAGGTCATGATTGACCAAAGTTTTTGGCAGTACCGACCAGCCTAAGCCAATCGATACCAGCATCCGGATCGATTCCAGCGGATTGTTGCTCATGCTGACTTTCGGTTTAATACCCTGTTTTTCAAACTCGGCCAAGGTGATCTGCGAGGTATAGGTCTGTGATGATGGCAACAGGCTCGGGTAGTCGAGCAAATCTTCCAGACACAGATTTTTTTGCTGTGCCAGCGGATGAAACGGTGCCACCACAAAGACCAGAGGATCATTCCAGATGGTCACGTAATTTAGACGCGCATCACCACGGGGCGGCAAGGTTAAAAATGCCAGTTCCAGATCGCCGGCAATTACCTGTTCATGCGCCTGTTCGGAATCTACAAAATGCACATCCAGAGTCACGTCCGGATATTCCTGGACATAACGGCGCAAATGACTCGGCAGATGATGCAGGCCGATATGATGGCTGGTACCAATTTTTAGTTTGCCCTGTACCTGACCC
>DALYYK010000448.1:0-2566 GCA_031983305.1 Candidatus Fimivivens sp.
TAATTCGCTGGCGATGAATCGAGCGGCGTATGATAAACTGCCGGAGGACTATCAGAAAATCCTCAAGGAGGAGCTCTACGCGGCGATGGCCGAAAATATCACGCGCATGCGCAAAAACCCGATTGAGGTCTATGGGCTGACCATCAACAGCCTGTCGCCCGACGATCAGGAATTGCTCAAGGCCCGTCTGCTTCCGATGCTCAACGAGATTGAGCGTGAGGCCGGTTCAGATCTGATGAAAGCGCTGATCGTCGAAAACGGTTTAAAAAATAGCTAATCGTAATGGACACTTTTTAGACAATACACATAAATAGCAAAAACGGACTTATTTAGCGGCCGCCTTAAATAAGTTCGTTTTGTATTTTGGTTATAAAAGTGATATGATAATGACGATACCCTATTTGAAAAAACACGCAAACCAAGGATATTGTGTAAAGGAGGAGCTTACATTGACACTGCAACAGTTAAAGTATTTTTGTGTCATGGCCGAAACCCTGCACTACACCGAAGCGGCTCAGAAGCTATATATTTCGCAGTCAAGCCTCAGCTACGCACTGTCAAAGCTCGAAGAAGAATTGGACGCGCCATTGTTTGAAAAGCGCGGCAAGCAAACGGTGCTTTCAAAATATGGACAGGGTTTTTTGCCTTATGCGACCCAAGCGCTCGACGCCGTTGATGCGGGTGTACGGCATATGTCGCAGATGTTGCAATCGAATTCAGTGATCAATCTGGGATATATCTATTCCTTGAGCTTTAATTACTTACCTAAAGTAATTAAAGGATTCAGAACTCAGCCGGGCAACAGCGCGGTATCTTTTAAATTTTTCCAGGGTTTAAGCTCGGTTATTCTGCAAAAGCTCAAGCGCGGTGAACTGGATCTGGCCTTTTCAGTCGAAACGGGGGACGAATCGATCAGTGCCATGCCGGTGCATCTTCAAGAGCTGTATCTGGTTGTCCCGATTAATCACCCGCTTGCCGGTTATAAAAGTGTTTCGGTCGACGACATGCGCGAAGAAACTTTTGTAGGCATTACGCCGAACAGCGGCTTGCATAAGCATCTCAACAGCATTTTTGAGTCGCTGGGCTTCACCCGCAAAATCGCATTTGAGGCTGAGGAATGCAACTCGATGGCGTCGTTTGTCAGCGCGGGCTTTGGCGTAGCGGTCATGCCTGAGATTCCATCCTTTCAATCCTACCGCGTCCGGGCCATCCCGATTGCCGACGCGCGTTTCTGCCGACAGATTTATTTGCTGTGGTCTAAAGAGCATTTTTCTTCGCCTGCAATCGAGCATTTTAAGAATTTTGTTTCAAAACCGCTGCTCGAAGAGGACAGTGTTAAGGCATAAATTACGAAGAAGTATAAGAAAATTTATTGAAAATAGCAGAAGATTTTGAGTTTGTATTTCGGCTTTTAGTCTTGCATATATGTAGAATATGCACAAAAATCAAATTGAATTAGCAGTTAATTAGTCCAACTAATCGAAATGTCCGATTTAACAATCGAATTTCGGTGTTGGACTTTTTATTTGCCATCTCGGATAATAAAAACATAAGCCACACAAAGTATTCTTTATGAATAAACGGAATATGCACGCTGTCAAAAAGGAGCTGAATATAGATGAATCTGCCAAAGAATATCACGGTTTGTGAAGTTGGTCTGCGGGATGGACTTCAAAACGAAAAGGCGACGCTGAGCACCGAGCAAAAGCTGACGCTGCTTGAAAGCATTCAGGAGGCCAACGTTTCGCTCATTGAAATAGGCAGTATGGTAAACCCCAAGGCCGTTCCGCAGATGGCGGACACCGGCGAGGTCTACCAGCGTCTGCAAAAGAAGCCGGACACCGAATACCGCGTTCTGGTTCTAAACCAAAAAGGCCTAGAGCGCGCGGTTGAAGCCGGCATGAAAAAGGTGAAGATCACGCTGTCGGTCAGCGAGGCGCACCAGAAGGCCAACGCCAACTCGACGCCGATTGAGATGTTCAAGACCTTTGCGCCAATGGCGGAATATGCCGCCGCGCACGGCGTGACGCTGTCGGGCGCGATGGCAACGTCGTTCGGATGTCCGTTTGAGGGGGCGATTCCGATCGAACGCATCAAGGCCGTCGCCGCTGAGTTTAGAAAAATCGGGATCACCGAGCTGTCGATGTCCGACACAACCGGCATGGCGAATCCGGCGCTGGTTTATCGCCAGTGCACCGAAATGCGAGAAGCTTTTCCCGAGGTGATGTGGAACCTCCACTTCCACAATACGCGGGGTATGGGCTTGGCCAATGTTCTGGCCGGTATGCAGGCGGGGGTGACCCGTTTTGACGCAAGCTTGGGCGGTTTGGGCGGTTGCCCCTTTGCCCCCGGTGCAACCGGCAACATTGCCACCGAAGATATGCTGCACATGTGCGGCGAAATGGGCATCGAAACCGGCGTCGATCTCGACAAGATAATTGCGGCGGCCCGCGCCCTTCAGGGGATGGTGGGCCACGAACTGCCCAGCGCCGTCTTGAAAGCAGGCAAGGTTTCTGATCTTTATAAGTTTTAAGCGCCTTTAGCCATAGTCGATTAATGCCAAAGC
>DALYYK010000449.1:0-2566 GCA_031983305.1 Candidatus Fimivivens sp.
GCGGCGGCGCATTCAAACTTATAAAAAAGGTGATAACATGAATCCACATTACAAAACTCTTGAATTTGATAAGATATTAAATATGCTGGCCGAAAACGCGCTGTCAGAAGCGGTCAAGACCCGCTGCCTTGCGTTGGCTCCCAGCCTGAATCAAGCGGAGGCCCGGCGATGGATCGACGAAACCACGCAGGCCCGGCGCATTTTGGAGCAGGCCGGAACGCCGCCCCTCTCGCCGATGACCGAGCTGCAAAAGGCCCTCGGGCTGGTGCAGGCCGATGCGATGCTGCTGCCTGAGCAGCTTGAGCAGGTGCTCTCGTTTCTGGCCGCCTGCCGCAGAATGCGCGCCTATTTAAAACGCGCAGAGGCAACCGATTCGGCCATCGCGTGGTATGGCGGGGCCATCGACCCGCTTGAAGAAATAGAAAGCGCACTGTCGCGCTGCATCAGGGGCGGGGCATTGGATGACCGCGCTTCCGACAACCTTTGTGACATCCGCCGCCAGCAGCTTTCCGCCGCTGAACAGATCAAATCGAAGCTCGAGGCGCTGCTGCGCAAAAATAAAGTTTGGTTTTCCGAAAGTTTTATCTCGATGCGTGGCGGGCGCTATACGCTGCCGGTCAAGCGCGAGTATAAAAACGAGGTGACCGGCACGGTCGTCGAAATATCCAATACTGGGGGCACCTGCTTTATTGAGCCCGCCTCGGTGGGGCGGTTGCAGTCGGCGCTGCATGCGCTTGAGGTGGAGGAGGACAGCGAGATCCGACGCATTCTCTATACGCTGACCGCTTTGGTCAGCGACCATCTGCCTATTTTAAAGCGCAATATCGAAACGATGCAGACATTGGATTTTTTGTTTGCCAAGGGCAAGCTAAGCCTCACCATGCGGGCTGTGCCGGTCGACATCACCACCGACCGAAGAATTCGGCTTGTGGCGGCGCGGCACCCGCTGCTTGATGCGGCGACAGCGGTTCCGCTGGATTTTGCCGCGGGCGGCGACACCGTCGGCGTTGTGATTACAGGCCCGAATACCGGCGGCAAAACCGTCGCGCTTAAAACGGTGGGGCTGCTCTCGCTGATGGCGCAAAGCGGCCTGCATCTGCCCGTTGGGGCGGAGAGCAGCCTGTGTATGCACAATCTGGTGTTGTGCGACGTCGGTGACGGGCAGAGCATTTCAGAAAATCTCTCGACCTTTTCGGCCCACATCAAAAATGTGCTGGATATTCTGTGGCAGGCGACCCGTGAGTCGCTGGTGCTGCTCGATGAGTTGGGCTCCGGGACCGATCCCGCCGAGGGCATGGGCATTGCGGTGGCGATTCTCGACGCGCTTTGCGCCAAAGGCTGCCTGTTTGCCGCCACGACCCACTATCCCGAGATCAAGGCCTACGCCGCGGATACGCCGGGGCTCATCAACGCCCGCATGGCCTTTGACCGCGAGAGCCTAAAGCCGCTTTACCGCCTGGAAATGGGAGAAGCGGGCGAAAGCTGCGCGCTGTATATCGCCGAGCGGCTCGGCATGCCCGAGCCGATGCTCAGACGCGCCCGCGAGGCGGCCTACGCCGGGCGGGCCGCCGAAAGTGCGCCGATGCCGCAGCAGCGCAAAAATCTTGACAGTCTTGGCAGCGCCGCAACGCCGAAAATTATAGCGCAAAAGGCCCCGCAGGCGCCGCGGCGCTGCGATACGTTCCAGATCGGGGATAGTGTCTTGGTCTATCCCACCAAGGAAATTGGCATTGTCTGCGCCCCCGCCAACGACCGGGGGGAGATTGGCGTTCAGGTCAAGGGGGTGAAAAGACTGGTTAACCATAAGCGCGTCAAGCTTCAGGTAGCGGCAAGCGCACTTTATCCGGCGGACTATGACCTTTCAATCGTTCTTGACACGGTAGAAAACCGTAAGGCGCGCCGCATTCTTGAACGGCGGCATCAAGAGGGCAATATGATTGTAATTAAAGAAGGAGAGTCGACGCCATGAACAGAACGATAACGCTTCGCCCAGAAACTGAACGGGATTACCGCGCGGTGGAGCAACTGACCCGCGACGCCTTTTGGGATATCTATAAGCCCGGCTGCGACGAGCATCTGTTGGCACATAAGCTGCGCGGCGCCAAAGCGTTTCTGCACGAGCTCGACTATGTGGCGGAGCAGGACGGCCGCATTGTGGGCAATATTATGTATTCAGCGGCGCGGGTGGTCGACGACAACGGCTATGCGCGTCCGGTGTTGGTCTTTGGGCCGCTGAGCGTGCTGCCCGCCTGTCAGGGGCAGGGCATCGGCTCGGCGCTGGTGTGGCATACGCTGGATATTGCCCAAAAGGCAGGGCACCCCGCCGTGATTATCTTTGGCACCCCTGATTTTTACCATCGGTTCGGGTTTAAAAGTGCCAATCAATTTGGCATAACGACCCGCGACGGTGCGAACTTTGACGCGTTTATGGCGCTGCCGCTCTATGAAGGCGCGTTAAACGGCATTACCGGCCGCTTTTACGAGGATGATATTTTTCAGGTTGACCCACTGGAGTTGGCTGAGTTTGACAAGGTTTTTCCTTACCGTGAAAAGCATGTCACCGACA
>DALYYK010000450.1:0-2564 GCA_031983305.1 Candidatus Fimivivens sp.
CGGCGGTGTCGCGCCCGAAAAGGAGCAGACTGCCGCCTCAGGCAGTGCTTCTGAAGGGGCGGGGCTGACCATTCCGGTTGCCGAGATCACCGAGACGCCGTCCTTCTATCCGGTAACGGTGGGCAAGACCGACATGGAGATCATCGCGGTCAAAGCGCCGGACGGTACGATACGCACCGCGTTTAACACCTGCCAGATCTGCTATTCGTCGGGTCGGGGCTACTATGAGCTGTCGGGCGGCAAGCTGGTTTGCCAGAACTGCGGCAACCGTTTTTCAACCAACCAGCTCGAGGTCGAGTCTGGCGGATGCAACCCGTGGCCGATTTTCGCCAAAGATAAGACGGTGACCGACAGTGATATCACAATCTCTCAGGATTTTTTGGAAAGCTCGGTAAAAATCTTCGCTAACTGGAAATAACAGCATTAAGGCCGCCTGAGGGCGTGGGACAAGTGGCCCGCGCCCTCAGGCGCAGTTGTCATTTTTTGCCCCGGAGGGTATAATATTGATACAGTAAAAATGGGGGTGACAGCGCATGGACAGTAAACGCATTCTGGTCGTTGACGATGAGGCGAAGCTGCGCGAGGTGCTCGACGCCTTTCTGACCAGCCGCGGCTATACAGTTTACACCGCCGCGACCGGGCGCGAGGCGCTGGCGCTGCTCGCGCGCGAGAACATCGCGCTCGTGGTGCTGGACCTCATGCTGCCCGACCTTTCCGGCGAGGCGGTCTGCGAGGCGGTGCGCCGAACCGCGCGCACACCGATCATTATGCTGACGGCAAAATCGGGCGAGGCCGACCAGCTCAACGGGCTGGCGCTCGGCGCCGACGACTACATGCTCAAGCCGTTCAGCCTCAAGGTGCTCGCGGCGAAGATAGAGGCGGTGCTGCGCCGCTCTTCGGCCGACCTGACGCCGCTGACCCTGAAAAACGCGTGGAACAATAACGACCTGTCGGTCGACTTTGAGCGCAACCGCTTTTACAAGGCTGGGCAGCCCGTCGCGCTCACCCCCAACGAGGCGCGCATTCTCTCGGCGCTGGTCAAATATCCGGGCAAGGTTTTTTCGCGTGAGGAATTAATCACAACCGCGCTGGGGGACGATTTTGAGGGCTATGACCGCGCCGTGGATACGCACATCAAAAATCTGCGGCAGAAAATTGAGGATAATCCCAAAGCGCCGGTCTATATCAAGACGGTGCACGGTTTGGGATATCGATTCGGGGAGGGATAAACTTGCCGCGCAGGCTACAGACGCAGCTCTCGCTGACGATGGCGCTGGTGGTGCTTATCACTATCTCGCTGATCAGCTTTTTGTCCGATGTGGTCATCGGCAGGGCGTTTGACCGCTATATAGAGCAGAAGCAGGTGTTTCATTCCAGCGAAATTGCGGCCAATATCAACCGTCAGTACGACCCGCTGACCCGCACCTGGGATATCGGCTTTGTTCACGGCATCGGCATGTACGCGCTGTACGACGGTTACATCATCCGGTTGCGCGACGCCGACGGAAAAACGGTCTGGGATGCTGAAAACCACGATGCCAGTCTCTGCTCGCAGATGATGACCGATATCTCACAGCGCATGAAGGCGCACCGTCCCGATTTAAGCGGACAGGTCGTGTCGAACATCTACCCGCTGACCTTTAATAAGCAATCGGTCGGCGCTGTTGAAATCACCTATTACGGCCCCTATTTTTTCAGCGAGAGCGATCTGGTGTTTTTAGACACGCTGCATCTGCTGCTATTGGCCGTCGGCGCGTTTGCGTTTGTCTGTTCGCTCATCGCGGGCTATTTTCTCGCGCGCCGCATCACCCAACCTGTCGCGCAGGCGGCAAAAGCGGCGCGGGCCATCTCGGAAGGGGATTACAGCGTCGGCTTTGACGGCGACAGCGGCACGCGGGAGCTTGCCGAGCTGACACAGGCTATCGACGCGCTGGCCAAAACGATCGGCGGGCAGGAGGCGCTGCGCAAACGGCTGACCTCCGACGTCGCGCACGAGCTGCGCACGCCGCTGGGGGCGGTTGCCGCCCACCTTGAGGCGATGATCGAGGGGGTGTGGCAGCCGACACCTGAGCGGCTCAAAAGCTGCTACGACGAGATCGGCCGCATTTCGGGACTGGTGGCGGGGCTTGAAAAGCTCTCGAGCATTGAAGATGAAAACTTAAAGCTCGACAAACAGCCGGTTGACCTGCGCGAGTGCGCACAGGCGGCGGCGCAATCCTTTGAGGCCGCCTGCCGGGCGCAGCAGATTTCGATCACGGTCAGCGGCGACAGCGCTGTGGTGTTAGCCGATTTGGGCCGACTCGAGCAGGTGCTGGTCAATCTGGTTTCAAACGCGGTGAAATATACGCCGCCCGGGGGGCATATTGCGCTGGCTGTCTCAAGCGATAGCGCATACGGTGTGCTGACGGTGCAAGATGACGGCGTCGGCATCGGCGCGGCGGCGCTGCCCTTTATTTTTGAGCGGTTTTACCGCACCGATGAATCCCGCAGCCGGGCGACCGGCGCGGCCGGAATCGGACTTTCGATCGTCAAAGCCATTGTAGCCGCGCACGGTGGCACGGTCG
>DALYYK010000451.1:0-2560 GCA_031983305.1 Candidatus Fimivivens sp.
CGCTACTGATTCAGGAGGCCGATGACAGCCTTAGCTGAGTGGGCGCGTCTGCGACTGTTTGGCCGGGGCCTGTGGCGGCGACGTTTTGCTTAATCCCGAGATTCCCGGGCTGCCGCGCCTGACGGTGCGCTGCGTGGTGATACGAAAGCAAATCTGCGGTTATATCTGTGTGATCGGACAAGATCGCCCGTTAGACGACATGCAGCTCATCGTGCTGCATCATGCCGCGACGAGCGTCGCGCTTGAAATTTCAAAGCTGCAAAAGCTCGACGAACATGTGCGGTTTATGCAAAACAGCCTGTTTATCGACCTGCTGGCCGGCAATGTCAAATCGGCGGCCGAGGCTGAAAGCCGCGCCAGACTGCTGCGCTGGCCGGTTCTGCCAGTTCGGCTGGCGCTCGTGGATGTCGACCGTTTCGGCTCGGTTATCCGCAATTTCAGCGAGGAAAAAATTCAGACCCTCAAGGAAAGCCTGCACCAAACAATCTGCGACTGTCTGGCGTCTTATTCCTACCCCTATATCGCTTTAATTTACGGCAACAGCGTGGTCGTTCTTTTGTCCGACACTTTTCCGGCACAGGAATTGACCCGGGCGTTTAACATTATCTTTGGCCTGATCAAAAACCGATACGGCATTTCGGTCACGATCGGAATCTCTGACGCGTTCGGCAGTTATGCGGCGCTGCCCGCCTCCTACGAAGAGGCCTGCGACGCCGTCGCCATTGGGCGGGTAGGCAGCGCAAACAGCCCGGTGCAGATGATTTCAAATATTCGCTTTGAACAGGCGCTGCTCAAGTGCTGCTCAACCGAATATTTCGGCCAATACGTGCAGAATACGGTCGGAAAGCTGGAACAGTACGATCGACAGCACCAAACCGAGCTGACCAAAACGCTGGACATATTAATTGAAAATATGGGAGCCCGACAAACCACCGCCGAAAAGTTGTATATTCACCGCAACACACTTGCAAACCGTCTGGCTAAGATCGAGAAAATAATCGAACTCGATCTGTCAAAAAATGAAAATCTCTATCGTCTGGGCTTTGCCTTGCGAATTCGATATTACATTTAATTTTGCAACCCTTCGATGTGCAACCTGCACATCGAAGGGTCTTTTTTTGTTTCAGCTTGAATATCGACAGGTGATAATGAAATTGTTATACTAAAAAACAATCAAAACTGGTCGGCACATTTAAAACAAATCGCGCTTTCAGGACGTTCAGTAATGGCGCTGCACGAAAAGGTGTCGCGCCATTTTTATACCCTTTCTTGCAAGAGGCACAACGCAAAAAATCATAAGAAAGGAGACAGTCGGCCACATCCCCGCTGATATGAACTGCCACAAACCGCCGCTGCCGTCCGGCCCTACGGCCGGACACCCGAAAAAAGGAGATGACATTGATGGAGAAAGAAAAAATTCCCGAGTCACAGGTTATCACCGCGTCAGAGCACCCCAAGGCCTTTGAGCCTTCCGTGCTGATTCTCAATATTCTGATGTGCTGCCTGGGTGCCATTATCGGACTGGAACTCATTGTGCGAACCGGCGTAACGCCCAACACCTCTATTGTCGGCGCGCTGTTCGCGATTCTGATTTCTCGCCTGCCGATCGCGTTTCTAAAGAAATATCGCAGTATCCACCGGCAAAACCTGATTCAGACCGCAATTTCGGGTGCGACCTTTTCGGCGGCCAACTGCCTGCTTCTACCAATCGGTATTCCGGTCGTCATGGGACGCCCCGATCTTGTCTTTCCGATGTTGATCGGCGTCTTTCTGGCCACCTGCATCGACGCAACGATTCTGTACAAAACCTTTGATTCTGAAATGTACCCTGCCGAGGGCGCATGGCCTCCCGGTGTGGCGGCGGCGGAATCGATTCTGGCCGTCGTCGAAAAAGGCCGCAAAGCCTTTTTGCTTGTTGTCGGCGTCGTCATAGGCTGGGTCGGCAAGATTGCCGGTATTCCCACCGACCTTTTGGGCGTCTCGTGGTTTGGCGATTTTTACGCCATGCTGGCGCTGGGCGTCGGCTCGATCATCATCGGCGTTATTAAGACCAACGGCTTTGTCGTGTCGCTGTTCGGGCACAGCGCAACGCTGGTCTCCGGGCTGTTCGGCGCGGATTTTGTTTTCAGCAACCACGCCATGATCAACTATATGCCTCACGGCGCGATGATCGGCGCGGGCGCCGTCTCGCTGTTGCAGTGCGCGTTTATGCTGTTTAAAAAGAGCGATGACGATGCGACCGCCGCCGGAAAATTTACGAGCAGCATGAAGACGCTCAAGAGAACGCTCGGCTGGGGCTATGTCGCCTATTTTGTGGTGGCGATTCTGCTGGCCTTCGTCACCGGCATCTACAGCGGCATGGGCGTTGTGCAGATGGTGCTCTGGCTGATCTTCGCGGCGTTTGCAGCCATCGCTTCTGAACTGATCGTCGGTATTTCGGCTATGTATTCGGGCTGGTTCCCGGGCTTTGCCACCGCGTTGATCTTTTTGCTGGTCGGCATGCTCATGGGTTTCCCGCCCATGGCGTTGGCGATGCTGGTCGGCTATACGGCGGCGACCG
>DALYYK010000452.1:0-2551 GCA_031983305.1 Candidatus Fimivivens sp.
GGAAGAGCTTTTGATGAGCGCCGAATATATCATGGCCGGCGGCAATGAGCGGGTGATTTTATGCGAGCGCGGCATTCGCACCTTTGAGACGGCGACCCGCAACACGCTCGACCTTTCGGCGATTCCGCTGCTCAAAAGCATGACCCATCTGCCGGTGATCGTCGACCCGAGCCACGCCTGCGGCATCGCCGCGCTGGTTAAGCCGATGGCAATGGCGGCGGCGGCCTGCGGGGCCGACGGCCTGATCATCGAGGTGCACAACGACCCGGCGCATGCCAAATGCGACGGCCCCCAGTCGCTGACACCCGCGGCGTTTGACGACGTGGCAAAATGCGTCGCCCAGATCCTGCCGCACAGCTACAAAATGGCGTAAGCCGCTAAAGGAGAAAGAAACATGAATATTGCAGTGGTAGGCATGGGGCTCATTGGCGGCTCGTTTGCCAAGGCGATCAAAGAAAAGACCGCGCACACGGTGTTCGGCACCGATGCCGATACGCAGGTACTGGCCAAGGCGCGGCTGGTCGGGGCCATCGACGATATCCTCGACAGCGAAAAGCTTGCGACCTGTGAGCTGGTGATCATCGCCCTCTATCCGCAGGCGGCGATCGACTGGTTGGATGCAAACGCCGAGCACATGATCAAGACCGCCATCGTGACCGACACCTGCGGCGTCAAGCAAGCGGTGTGCGGCGGCTGTCTCGCCATCGCGCAGCAGCACGGCTTCACCTACATCGGGGGACACCCGATGGCGGGCGTCGAGCACAGCGGCTTTGACCATTCGCGCGGCGACATGTTTGAAAACGCCTCAATGGTGCTGACGCCGACGTCGAACACGCCGATCGCCGAGGTGGACCGCCTGAGAAAGTTTTTGCTGTCGGTGGGCTTTGCCCGCATGGTCATCACCAGCCCCGCCGAGCACGACCGCATGATCGCTTACACCTCGCAGCTGGCGCACGTCGTTTCAAATGCCTATGTGCAGTCGCCCTGCGCACTGGGGCACCGGGGCTTTTCAGCGGGCAGCTACCGCGATATGACCCGCGTCGCGACCCTAAACGAGGATATGTGGACCGAGCTGTTCTTAGATAACTACCAGCCGCTGGCCGAGGAGCTCGACGCGCTGATCGAGCGGCTACAGGATTTCTCGGTCGCCATCAAGGCGCAGGATGGCG
The DNA here is from genome assembly GCA_031983305.1 of Candidatus Fimivivens sp. GTDB lineage: Bacteria > Bacillota > Clostridia > Oscillospirales > Ruminococcaceae > Yanshouia. The sequence goes on from DALYYK010000452.1 coordinate 1,170, forward strand.
ACAGGCTGCGCGCGATGCTGCGTGCGGGCCGCGAGCAGAAGGCATGGGCCGACGGAAAGGTGCTGTGAGGTCATGAAAAGCATTTTGGTGCAAACCGGCCGCCCCTATGAGGTGCTCGTGGGTAAGGCGTTGCTGCCGCAGAGCGGGGCGCTGATCGCCAAAAAGGTGACGCCCTGTACCGCCGCCATCATCACCGACGACACGGTCGATATTCTGTTTGGCGACACGGTGCAAGCGTCGCTTGAGCAGGCTGGCTTTCGGGTTTTTCGCATCGTCTTTTCGCACGGCGAGGCCTCAAAGAACCTTGAGACGCTGTCCGTGGTGCTTGAGCAACTGGCCGAACACCGGCTGACCCGCACCGACCTGATTGTGGCTTTAGGCGGCGGCGTCGTCGGCGATCTCGCGGGCTTTGCGGCGGCGGTCTATCTGCGGGGCGTCCGCTTTGTGCAGATTCCGACCACCTTTCTTGCCGCCATTGATTCCTCAGTCGGCGGAAAAACCGCCGTCGATCTTAAAGCCGGTAAGAACCTCGCGGGGGTGTTCTGGCAGCCCGAGCTGGTCCTTTGCGACAGCGACGCACTTAAAACGCTGCCCGAGCAATATTTTCTCGACGGTCTGGGTGAGGCGGTCAAATACGGCATGGCGTTTGACAAAACGCTGCTGCCGCTGCTTCAAAACGGCGTGACCGACCGGCTGCCCGAGATCATCGCCCGCTGCGTTGCCATCAAAGCCGACATTGTCGCGCAGGATGAGCAGGACAACGGCGAGCGGCGTAAGCTCAACTTTGGCCATACGATAGGGCATGCGATCGAACGCTGCTCACACTTTTCAATCTCTCACGGTCAGGCGGTGGCGATCGGCATGGTCATCATCACCCGCGCCTGTGTCAAAAAGGGGCTTGCGCCCCCCGAAACGCTCGCCACGCTGCTGGATATTTTAACGGCCTGCGGGCTGCCGATGACCTGTGACTACAGCGCCGAGGCATTGGCCGAGGCCGCACTGGGCGACAAAAAACGCCGGGGCGACCTGCTGGCGCTCATCCTGCCGACAGCGGTCGGCAGCTGTACGGTGCACGACATTGCGGCGGACGCGCTGCAAGATTGGATTACTTCAGGACTTAATGCACCTAGCCAAACCACTTAAAAATGGGATTGACTTGTCGGCCTTGACGGGCGGCAGCCCGACTTGCCAGATACAAAATGACCCGTCAATCCTAATCCGATTTTTAAGTTGTTTTACCATAAACCGGATGCGCCGCACCCGACGGCACAGCCAAAAGGAGTATTTTTATGGATATCAAAATTACCCCGGCTCCTCTGCGCGGCACGCTGCGGGCCATCGCCTCAAAATCTGACGCGCACCGCTGCCTGATCTGCGCGGCG
>DALYYK010000453.1:0-2537 GCA_031983305.1 Candidatus Fimivivens sp.
TGGCGCGTCGGCAGATCTATCGGCGGCACAGCCGGTGCGGATCATCGACGATATCGCCGAGCGGCTTGCGCGATCGAATGGTGCGGCAGCGTGCGAGAACGGGGCCGAACAGTCCGTGCAATCCAGCGGTGTGGCAAAGGGCGGGGACACCGATGAATGAGATCAGGCTGACCGAGCGGTTTTCTCCCGCGTTTGACGCGGTGCATGAGGATATCCGAGCGGCGCGGCACACCCATTATTGGCTCAAGGGCGGGCGGGGGTCGACGAAATCCTCCTTCATCAGCTTGGAGCTGCTGCTTTGCCTGATGCGCGACGCCGAGCGGGGGTTGGACACCCACGCCATCGCGCTGCGCCGCTATTCGGTGACGCTGCGCGAGTCGGTGTTTGCGCAGCTCTTATGGGCGGTCGGGACACTGGGCGTACAGACGCTGTGGGAGCCGAGCCTCTCGCCGCTAAAGCTCACCTACCTGCCGGGGGGGCAGAGCATTTTGTTTCGGGGGGTGGACGACGCCGCCAAGCTCAAATCGGTCAAGGCCGAACGTGGATATATCAAGTACGCGTGGTTTGAGGAGGTCAACGAGCTTGAGGGGGCGGAGAAAATCCGCAGCGTGCTGCAATCGGTCAACCGCGGCGGGGCGCAGTTTGTGAATTTCTATTCGTTTAACCCGCCGAAATCGCCGGTGGAGTGGATCAACCGCGAGGTGGCCGAGGCGGCGCTTCGGCCTGACACGCTCGTGCATCATTCCAATTATCGCAGCGTGCCGCCCGAATGGCTCGGCGTGCAGTTTTTGGCCGAGGCGGCCCATCTTTCGCAGGTTCGGCCCGAGGCTTACCGCCACGAATACTTAGGCGAGGCGGTCGGCACCGGCGGCGAGGTGTTTAAAAATGTGACGCTGCGAGAGATTACGGCGCAGGAGATTACGCGGTTTGACAACCTGCGCCGGGGCATCGACTGGGGGTACGCGGCCGACCCGTTCGCCTATAATGCTTGCCACTTCGATGCGGCGCGGCGGCGGCTTTACCTGTTTTTTGAGCTGCACGCGCTGCGCATTTCCAACCGGGCGGCGGCCGCGCAGATTAAGCGCGAGGCCGGCGGCGCGCGGATTATCTGCGATTCGGCCGAGCCGAAAAGCATCGATGAAATGCGCGACTGGGGCCTACGGGTGGCCGGGGCCAAAAAGGGCCCCGATTCGGTGGCCTACGGCGTCAAATGGCTGTCTGATCTTGAGGAGATTGTCATCGATCCGGTGCGATGCCCCGAGACGGCCCAAGAGTTTTGCAGCTACGCGATCGGCAGAGACCGTGAGGGACGGCTGCTCTCACAGTATCCCGACCGGGACAACCACCACATCGACGCCGTGCGCTACGCCTGCGAGGGGGATATGACCAAGCGCGGGGTAAGGTTTTAAGAAACAAAAAGCGAAGGGCATGTGCAATCCCCCTTTTTGCGGTGCGGGGCTTTCTATAAGCCTGTATTTTCAGAAGGTCTAAACACAAAAAAGCGCGGCAAAAGCCGCGCCGGTGACAAAACTGACACCAAAAGAAAGAGAGATCAAAATATGAAAAACCTAAACGCGTTTTTAAACCCCAAGCGAAAGGAAAACCTTAAATTTATTTTGTCGCCGGCCTTTCAGGATGAGAATGGGCAACCGGTGGAGTGGGAGCTGCGCGAGCTTTCCGCGCGGGAGATGCTTGAGGTTCAGTCCTTCTGCGAGGGGCGCGGCGTGCAGGAAACTTCGCTGGTGCTTGCCGCCGAGAGCCTTGTCAGCCCGAATATTCACGCCGCCGAGTTGTTGGCGGCGTTTTCTAAGCGCGAGGGGCACACCGTTTTAAACCCGGTCGAGGCGCTCAAGGCGATGCTCAGCGGTTCGGAACTGAGCCTGCTGCTCTATTGCTATTTTGAGCAACAAAACCCCGGCAGCTTTGAGGAACTGGTGGGTGAAGCAAAAAACTCCTAAGGCGAGGCGGCGACAGTACGAGCTACTGTACCTACCTCGCCTTTCACAATCATGGCATACTTCCGAGGGACTATTTGGCGATGCCCGCACGCGACCGGGCGTTTATGCTGGCCTGCGACGCGCATAAGGCGGAGGAACAGCAAAAAGCGCGGCAGCGGCTGGCACGCCGACACGCCGGACGGCGCTAGGCAAAGCGCATAAAAAGGCCGCCGCGCGGGTTGTCGCGCGGCGGCCTGGCGTCAGTAAATGTTTTGCAGGCGGCAGTATGGGCAGGAGCTTGCGAAGGATTCGAGCATCGAATGGCATCGGGGCAGAGCTTGTGCGGGGGCAGCGCGTCCAGACCGTCCTCGTACAAAACGGTATACCTTGTGCTGCCTAAGGGTTTGCCGTTGACAAGAATCTGTTTGATGTTCTCATAGCCAACCTCGGCGATAAACCGGTCAAGCTCCATGACATCAGGTATCACCTTAAATCTTTTAAAAAAATCCAATTATTAAAATAGCCATAAGTAAACGATCTGATAATCTTGCTTCTAATCAATATTGCACCCTCTTTTACATTATGGATTCATTTTACAAT
>DALYYK010000454.1:0-2533 GCA_031983305.1 Candidatus Fimivivens sp.
AATCGGATAAAAGCCGACGCCGGGCCACTGATTTTTAATTCCAGTACCCAAGTATTTAAAGGCATAAATATGGTTGAATTTTATAAAAAAGCTACCCGCCCGCCGTCATATTGGACGAGCCGCCCAGCAGACCGCACAAAAACAATAATCGCTTTTATCCACTATTGAATTTGACCATGTCGGCCATACGTTTTTTCATGTTCCCCTATTCCTTAAAATCCTGTATGATACTCCATAATGAGTTATTTTTAACAATCTTACATATCTTGGCGGATTGTCATCCCGTTGCAGAAGGAGGGCGTTTGACGGACAGAATATTACGCGAGGATGTTATTTCCAAGGCACATCCACACAATAACAGCGCAAGCAAAAGCAACGATACATCCGGAAAGGGGACCACTATGGAAAAAATCCAGATGAATATTCCGCTCGTCGAAATGGACGGCGACGAAATGACCCGCATTCTTTGGCAGATGATCAAAGAAAAATTGCTACATCCCTTTGTCGAACTCAAAACCGAGTACTACGACCTCGGGTTGCAGCACCGCAACGCCACGAAAGATCAAGTGACGGTTGAGGCAGCGCTCGCCACCCGCAAATACGGCGTGGCGGTCAAGTGCGCGACCATTACCCCCAACCGTCAGCGCATGGAGGAATACCCTGAGCTGACTGAAATGTGGAAAAGCCCCAACGCGACGATCCGCGCGATTTTGGACGGCACCGTCTTCCGCGAGCCGATTGTCATCGACGCGATCAAGCCGGTCGTGAGAAACTGGAAAAAGCCGATCGCTATCGCGCGCCACGCCTACGGTGACGTTTATAAGGCCGCCGAGCTTAAAAGCGGCGAGCCGGGCGAGTGCTTCTTAAAATTCGTCGGCGAGAGTGGCAAGACTCAGGAGATCAGCGTCTTTAAGGCGAGCGGCCCCGCCGTGTGGCAGGGTCAGCACAACACCGAGCAGTCGATCCGCGCGTTCGCCCAAGCCTGCTTTAACTACGCGCTCGACAAAAAGCAGGATCTGTGGTTCTCGACCAAGGACACGATCTCAAAGGTCTACGACGGCGATTTTAAGGCGATCTTTGAAGAGACGTTTGAGGAGTATCGCGCGCGGTTTGAGCAGAGCGGCATTCAATATTTTTACACGCTGATCGACGACGCGATCTCCCGCACCATCCGCTCGGAGGGCGGCTATATCTGGGCCTGCAAAAACTACGACGGCGACGTCATGAGCGATATGATTTCCACCGCGTTCGGCAGCTTGGCGATGATGTCCTCGGTGCTGGTCGCCCCCGACGGCGTCACCGAGTTTGAGGCGGCGCACGGCACCGTCACGCAGCATTACTACCGCCATTTAAAGGGCGAAAAAACCTCGACCAACCCGATTGCGACGATCTGGGCCTGGAGCGGGGCGCTCAAAAAGCGCGGCGCGCTCGACGCGCTGCCCCGGCTCGTGCGCTTTGGCGAAGCGCTCGAGGAGGCCTGCGTCGAGACGCTCAACAGCGGCGTCATGACCCGCGACCTCATCAGCCTGACCGAACCCGACTTTAAGGCGCAGGCCGTGACCAGCGCGGAATTTATTGACGCGATCGCCGCGCGGCTGGTGCAAAAGCTGGCTTGACTTGTATAAAATACCAATCAAAAACGCAGGAAGCGATAGGCTTCCTGCGTTTTATTTTTCCGAATCAGATTTACAGTGTTACAATAATCGGCTGGTGCGCGACGGCGGGGAGAAATTTTTCGAGCAGCTCCGACGTTTTAAGCTTGATGCTGCTGGTGTTCTGGCAGGGGTGGCAGCCGATGAATTCGTCCTTGAGAACGTCGGCGTCGATAAGCAGCTGCACGCGCTTTTCGGTGTCGTTCATCAGCGCCATGATACTGACGCTGCCGGGCGCTACGCCTAAAAGCTGTTCCATAAAATCCTCGTTTGCAAAGCTTAAGCGCGCTACGCCAAGCTGCGCCGAGAGATCCTTAGTTTTAAAGGGCTTGTCACCGGGCATCATGAGCAGATAGAACACTGTCTGCTGGCGATTGCACAAAAACAGGTTTTTGCAGATAAGCACGTCGAGCGCCGCGTCGATAACATTGCAGACCGCCATTGTCGTGGCGGGCGCGTGGTCGGTGCGCATGTAGGTCATGCCGAGCCGATCCAGCAGATCATAGGTATCGAGCTCGCGTTGGAGCCGCCCGTTGCTATCGGCGGGGCGACCGGTAAAAATTTGCATCCTGATCATTCCTTAGCGTCATTTTATCGGGGAGTTGACGCCGGTATTGTATCACGTCTAAGCCAAAATGGCAAATACCCGCTTGCGGCGGGGGAACTGCTGTATCGGGATGCCACCTGTACCATATTGGCACATAAGTACGATCGGGTACCCGGTATCGCTTTTGACATAGGGGCATGGGCGCTGGCGTACAGATCCGGCTCAGCGATGCAGCGTTCTGCGCAAAATGGCCTGTCTGCGCAAATATTCCCCTGAAAATGGCGCGGAACAGCATTCTACACTTGACGGATGCAATATTTGGGTTTAAAATATA
>DALYYK010000455.1:0-2518 GCA_031983305.1 Candidatus Fimivivens sp.
GAAAGACCGATTGTGCAAAGGCAGATTGAAGTTCCCTCCCGAGCGGTGCCGCTGAAGTAATCTTAGTAGGCGGCGACGGATTGACCCCACGTTATCGGGGGACAAAGTGTTCGCTGAATTTTCAGCGAAAAACCGGGTGGTACCGCGGAAGCAGATTTTTATCCTTTCGTCCCTTATTTTTGGGATGGAGGGATTTTTCTTTTCCCGCCAATAAAATCGGTAACAATACTTTATGAGGTGATCGTATGAACGAAGCAATCAGTCGCATCATTACGCAGGCCGAGCAGGAGCTGCTGGGCGCTGAGAGCCTGCCCGCTCTTGATGCGGTGCGGGTGAAATACCTGGGCAAAAAGGGCGAATTGACCGCCATTTTAAAAGGCATGGGCGCCTTGACCCCCGAGGAGCGCAAGGAGGTCGGTCAGACCGCCAACGACGCGCGCGCCGTCATTGAAGCGGCGCTGGGCAAAAAGCTGGCCGAACTTAAAGAAGCCGAGCTCAACGCCAAGCTGTCCGACGAGGTCATCGACGTGACGATGCCGGGCCATCACGCGCCGCTGGGCAAGCGTCACCCGTTAAATCTCGTGCTCGACGAAATCAAGGAAATTTTCCTCGGCATGGGCTTTGACGTCGTCGAGGGTCCCGAGGTCGAGAAGGACTATTACAACTTTGAGGCGCTTAACATCCCCAAGGAGCACCCCGCGCGGGACACGCAGGATACGTTTTATATCTCGGACGAGGTCGTGCTGCGCACCCAGACCTCGCCGGTGCAAATCCGCACGATGGAGCAGCGCAAGCCGCCGATCCGCATCATCGCGCCCGGCAAGGTCTACCGCTCCGACGCGGTGGACGCGACCCATTCCCCGCTGTTCCACCAGATTGAGGGTATGGTCATCGACAAGAACATCACGATGTCCGACCTCAAGGGCACGCTCGACACCTTTGCCAAGCGCCTGTACGGCGAGGACACCGTCACCCGCTTTCGGCCGCACCACTTCCCGTTCACCGAACCCTCGGCCGAGATGGATATCATGTGCTTTAGCTGCCACGGCGAAGGCTGCCGCCTTTGCAAGGGCGAGGGCTGGATCGAGCTGCTCGGCTGCGGCATGATACACCCCAAGGTACTGCAAAACGGCGGCATCGACCCCGAGGAATACAGCGGCTTCGCGCTGGGCATGGGGCTCGAGCGTGTGACCATGAGACGCTATAACATCGACGATCTGCGGCTTCTGTTTGAGAACGACCTGCGGTTCCTCGGTCAGTTTTAAGGGAGGCGAAAAAGAATGGATCTTTCAATGAGATGGCTGGGCGATTACGTCACGCTCGATGATATGCCCCCCCGGGCCTTCTGCGAAGCGATGACCATGTCCGGCTCGAAGGTAGAGGGCTACACCAAAGAGGGCGAAGAAATAGAAAATGTCGTCATCGGCAAAATTCTCTCGATTGCGCCGCACGGCAATTCCGACCACATGGTGATCTGTCAGGTGGATATCGGCAGCAAAACGGTACAGATTGTCACCGGCGCTTCCAACCTCAAAGTGGGCGACATCATCCCCGCAGCGCTCGACGGCGCAGCGTTACCCGGCGGGCATAAGATTGTGACGACCCAGCTGCGCGGGGAGCTCAGCGAGGGTATGCTCTGTTCTTTGGCTGAACTGGGGCTGACCAAAAATGATTTCCCTAACGCGATTGAGAATGGTATTTTCGTCATTGACAAGCCCTGCACACTCGGTGAGGATATCCGCACCGCGCTGGGGCTTAATGACACGATTGTGGAGTTTGAGATCACCTCCAACCGCCCCGACTGCCTATCGGTGATCGGCTTGGCGCGCGAGGCGGCGGCAACCTATGGCAAGACGCTGACCGTTAAAGAGCCGGTAGTCGCCAAGGGCGGCAGCGACATCAACGATATGCTCGCCGTCGAGGTTAAGAACCCCATCCTTTGCCCGCGCTATGTGGCGAGAGCCGTTACCAACGTCAAAATCGGCCCCTCGCCGCTTTGGATGCGCGAGCGGCTGCGCGCCTCGGGCGTGCGTCCCATCAACAACATCGTCGACATCACGAACTATGTCATGCTTGAATACGGTCAGCCGATGCACGCCTTTGACGTCAACTGCGTCGCGGGCAAGCGCTTGGTCATCCGCAACGCCGAGCCGGGCGAGACGCTGATGACGCTTGACGGCGCCGAGCGGGCGCTCTCGCCCGAGATGCTGGTCATCGCCGACGCTGAAAAGCCCTCGGCGGTTGCAGGCGTCATGGGCGGCGAGAATTCCGGTATCCATGACGACACCGTCACCGTCGTGTTCGAGTCTGCCAATTTCCTCGGCAGCTCGGTGCGTACCACCGCCAAAAAGCTGGGTATGCGCACCGAAGCTTCCTCCCGCTTTGAAAAGGGGCTGGACCCCACCGTTTGCCTGACCGCCGCCGACCGCGCCTGCGAGCTGGCAATTCTGCTGGGCGCCGGCGAGCCGGTCAACGGCGCGATCGATGTGGATAATTCCGCGAAAGCCGCGACGGTCAT